>JAWAPI010000100.1:0-2570 GCA_038894495.1 Desulfurococcaceae archaeon | reverse complement strand
AGATCATTAACTGTTAAAAGAGGTGACAAAATTGTATTAAAAGAATTAAACGCAGAGTTCACTGGGCCAGGTCTTTACCAAGTTATAGGTCCGAATGGATCAGGGAAAACCACGCTACTTCTAGCAATACTTGGAGCTATTAGGCCTATGTCAGGCACAATTGAAATCGGTGTCCCCAGGGGATATAGTAAACCCCTATTTTCATTTGCTCCTCAAACCTATAGTATTCCATCGGATGCTCCAATAACTGTTTACGAGTTCCTATCTAATTATCTTGATCTAACGTGTTCGTGGCCCAGAGTATTTCCAAGACATGACTGGTCTGGTAGAGTTAAGGGCATCCTCGAAGCTTTCCATGTTCCTAGCTCTCTATGGAGTGAGAAAATATACAATTTATCTGGTGGAATTCTTCAAAGAGTTTTCCTTGCCAGAGCCTTCGTGGTTGATGCTTTATATACATTACTAGATGAGCCGCTCTCAAACATAGACCCAGAGGGCAAGGTCGAAGTAGCTGAAATTATCGGGGAATTCTCAAAAAATAGATTAGTCATCATCACAAGTCATGACCCCGTTCTACTACTAGATTACACGAAGAAAATCTTATTGCTTGGCTATGGTTTCTATGAGTTTGGAGACGTGGATAGTATAATGAAATACGATGTTCTAAGAAAATTCTACAAGAAATGCGCTATTGAGATAGAGAAACATATTCACATAGCCGATTGGCATTAGTGGATTTAGAGCTAGATAGATGAACTAATACACTAATGTGATAAAATGACTAGGTCACTAGAGGGCGAGGCATACCTACACCAAGGAGTAATCTACATAGCTAAAGGATATCAACACCCGGATGGATACGTAGTTGCCTATCCAAGATACAATGCATTAAATAGAAGTAAATTATTAGCTCATGAATATATTAAGCACGGTATATACAAATACTGGGATTGTATTAAACAAGTGGTGCCATTAATACCATTAAAAAAATCATTTAAATTATATTCAACATATAATATTGAGGTATCATACATACTCGAGTTCATCAGGAGCTTATTAGATAGAGAAAAGGAGGTTTACTTGACCGGCTCCTCCCTTATAAATAAAGAGTTTAATGACATAGATGTAGTAATCTACGGCTCCGATGAATCCACAGTAGACAACATAGAAAGACTATTTAATCAAGGTGTGCTAAGTAGATCATATTATATTCTGATAAGAGAGCACAGAGAGAAACACTTCGATAAGATGAAATTAGAGGAGTACTTGAAAATCAAGAAAAACACAATTCTACACGGGTTGTTTAGAAACATCCATGTCAATTTCAAGCTAGTAGAGCTTGAGAAGGGTTTTAATACATGCATAGACCCAGTCGAGAAATACTCAATATATACTGGCTTAATAGAGGTTGTTAAGCCTATCAACCCGCACCTAATTCCCGCTAGATATGTGGGAATAATAGGTGGAGAAGAAATTACTATTGAGTCTCTCCGAGAGATATACGCTGAACTCACACCGGGAAAATACTATGCAGAGAACGCACGAGTCGAGGATAGATCAAGCGATCGATTCCTTGTCCCTGATCTAGGAGTCCTTAAACCAGTCAATCTCGGCTAAATATTCTCCTACCTGTCCATTTCATTGATAAATACGTATCTAGCGATACACCAGTCAAATCTAGAATTCTTTGGTGTATATCTTGATATTTCAAATAAGATAATACTAACTCATGTCTATGCATAGCTGGGCATACCACGCATCCTATACGTGTAAATCCAAGGTCGTAAAGTGGATTCATATCAATACTTCGGGATAGTAAATACAACTGGACTAGCATTCGTGGCCACCTCTTTATTGGAAGTGCTCTGTATACTCCTGGTATCGAAGGATTCTCGCTAAGCCTTGGCGATCTAGCCCTTTGATGACTCTCATAATCTCTTGCCCCATCTAAATACATCTTCACATTCTTTGATGAATAGTAGTCGCGCAATGGTTTTAACTTCATGAACTCAGTGCACCATCTATTATCAACTCTCATTAATCCTCTCGACGAGATCTCCGATAAAAAATCCCGAGTAGGCTTCAATACGACTAATCTCACGCCAAGTTTTTCTGTTAAACTCTCAATATATTTTTTGTTTTCGGGGAATTCCAGCCCAGTGTCACTTGTAACTGCAATCACTTTTTCCTGACCTAGCTCTTCCACCGCGAGGGTTAACACCGCTGTTGAATCTGCTCCACCACTAAATGATACATGTATAAATCCAGGTGAAATATATTTGTTATAAATGTGTCTAATAAAAGACCGGGCCTCCTCAGCTGCTTTCTCAACGATTTCCTCATTGAACCTAATTAATTCCGATTGCTTAGGAGCAGTGAGTAGTTTAAAACCCGACATGGTAATATCTTTTACTTTTACATAGCATTTATCTCGATTAATGATTTTACCTACCCCGCTATACATGCCTAATTTAAACAAGATATAATCTTGTTTTTCAAGACAACAACTCTGGCCTAGTGCTATCTTCTTGTTTTTAACATATTTTTTCCCGCTCACCTCTAATTCCATG
>JAWAPI010000099.1:0-2620 GCA_038894495.1 Desulfurococcaceae archaeon | reverse complement strand
CTAAGAGAACAAGGAATAAATACCTGGATACTCTGGAGAAGCATTCCCAGAGGTTTTAGAACCGGTGCACTTAATGATGGTTTAAACGCCTCTATTGGTGACTATATTTACATAATAGATGTAGATACTAGACCCGAGAAGCTATTAATCGATAAAGCTATATGTATCCTCCGATATGATCAAAGGATTGTTGGAGTTATTGGGAGATGGGAGCCTTTAAATCAAGATACAAGAGTTAGCCAAGCCCTAGGACTTGGATTAAGATTTCTCGCGGGAATCCTTTATAGAGCTAGGAGTAGATGTGATTTTTTCATATACCCACTTGGAACAGGGACAGTATACAATGCAACCATACTGAAAAATACCTTGCATGGATGGGACGAGAGAAGAATACAAGATGATATGGAGATAGGTGCAAGGATCCTGAGTAAGGGGCTACAGACACTGTATCTCGACGACGTAGCAGTGTATGTTGAAAATCCTGGGACATATAGAAGTTTTAGAATTCAGCAATCACGATGGGCTTATGGTGCACTTGACACTGCGATATCTAGATTCAAGGAGATCATTAATTCACAATCTCCTCTTATGAAAAAACTAGAGGCATTAAAATATCTATTTCAATATATTACTCAAGCTCTGGTCTTCATTGGAAGTTTAACACTGGGAATCTTATCTTTAACTAGTGTAAAAGAGCCATACTACTCTATATACATGTTCCTAGCTTGGTTACTATTGATGTGCTCATATGGTGTCCTCATGTATAGAATAGGTTACCAAGGAAGCTCAAGATGGGAATTTATGGTTTTATCTGGTAGGTTAACAGCTCTCTCGACTGCGATAGCACCTTATGTAACTTTCTCAACTCTTAAGGCTATGGTAAGAATCAAGGAGGTTTACAAGAGAACACCTAAAGGGATATATCAGAAAACAAGTCGAAGTCTTAGAGTTCCATGGGAGCTTATATATGGTTTATTCTTCCTATTTACAGGTTTAATCGCTTTTATTAATGAAATGATAGTTACCCATATCTGGTTATTGATGAATTCACTATGCTTTTTCTACATTGTATATAGGTTCCCGAGAGAAGTGTTCTACGAGTAGTGTCTACTCTTTTAAGAGTTATCTTTATTTATATGATGAGTAGGGGTAATACCATTGCTTATAAACGTTAATGAAGAGCCGAGAAGTGAGGATGTTTTAGGGTCTTTAAGGCCTTATGTGAGAGCTTGGGTTACGCGTAAATATAATGATCTAACACCGGTGCAGAGAAAAACAATACCAGTGGTGAAAGCAGGACACAATGTTCTAGTCTCGAGCCCTACGGGGACTGGGAAAACACTTGCAGTTTTTCTCGGAATTATAGACAACATGTATGAATACTATGAGAAACATGGCTATCTGCCAGATGAAATCCACGTCGTATATGTGAGTCCACTGAGAGCTTTGAATAATGATATGAGACGTAACCTCTACGAACCAGCAAAAGGCATTATTGAGGTAGCTAAGGAGACTGGTATTGACCTACCAGAGTTGAGAATCGGAGTTAGAACTAGTGATACAAGTCCATATGAGAAGCAAAAGATGTTGAAAAAACCACCTCATATATTAATAACAACTCCGGAGAGCCTCGCTCTTTCACTAAATGCTCCGAGATTTAGAGAGCTTCTGAGAAATACACGTGTAATTATCGTTGATGAAATTCATGAGCTCGCTGCAAGCAAGAGGGGGAGTCACTTATCTCTAAGTATAGAGAGACTTGAAAACCTCGTGGGTAGGCCTATTCAAAGAATAGGCCTAAGTGCAACAATTGCTCCACTAGAAGAAGTTGCACTATTCTTGGTTGGATACGAAGATGAGAATAAGCCACGTAACTGCTTAATTGTTGACGCGAGATTCGATAAGAAAATAGATGTACGAGTATATGCACCTGTCGAAGACCTTGTCCACACATCAGCTGATATTGTAAATGAAGCAATATATAAGAAGATCATAGATCTTGTGAGACGTCATAATACAACATTGATCTTCACGAATACCAGAAGCGCCACGGAAAGAGTTGTATTTAAACTACGTAAACTAATGGAAAAGGAGAAAGTTATCGACATCGATGATATCGAGGCACATCATAGTAGTTTAAGCCGGGATGTTAGACTAGAAGTCGAAGAGAAGCTTAAAAAAGGTGAACTTAGAGTTGTTGTCAGCTCAACTTCCCTAGAACTTGGCATTGATATAGGTTACATAGACCTAGTAGTATTGCTAAGTAGTCCTAAAAGTGTCACAAGATTATTACAGAGAGTGGGGAGATCAGGTCATCATATTCGAGAAGTTAGCAAGGGAAGAGTGATCGTCGTAGATAGAGATGACTTAGTGGAGTGCACTGTTTTAGCTAGACTCGCTATGGAGAGAAAAATTGATAATATTAGAATACCTAGAAACCCGCTTGACGTCCTAGCTCAGCATATTGTGGGACTTGCACTCGAAGGTGACTGGAAAATAGAGGATGCTTACAAGCTAATCAAAAAATCACATAGTTTTCATGAGATAAGTTACCAAGATTTCTTAAACGTGGTCTATTATCTAGCAGGTAGATTAGGCGATTTCTACGAGTATCAAAGAG
>JAWAPI010000098.1:0-2661 GCA_038894495.1 Desulfurococcaceae archaeon | reverse complement strand
TCTGAATAACCATCGCGCCCGTGCAATAGATGTAAACTTTGTGGTTTTTACAAATCCATACAGACTGTTTACCTTAGTTAATAACTGGTCTTTCGTCTTATTGATAAATATACTAAGGATGTCAAGACCCTCAAACGCAAAGAACTTTATGTTTCTTATACCGAACCACCTATTCAATGTTCCATCTATAATTCCAACTGGTTTAGACCCGACAAGATCCATTGTTTTAAAATAATACGCTATCTCAATTAATCCCTCCACGTACTTTACCATATGCTTAAACAACTTTACTGTTTTAGTTCTCGAGGTGTCTTTTTTGAATCCATGGTTAACAAGGTCTGTGAGATCCTGAGATATCTTTATTGCTTTTTCATCTGTAAATAGGAGACCATATTCCTGGAGAGGAATAATCTGGATATCGAATTCTAGCTCATCTCCTTTTTCCATCCACCTTGCATATAGGAACATGTACTCCGGGAAAGGGAAGTCCCCAAGGTCTCTTAAGTATTTCAAATCTCCATCTTCTGTCCTAACGCAACTACCTACGCTTATAACCATAAGTGTTAAAACATCTGATTCAAGGGTGTGGAATCCTCCATCAACGAAGATTATTGGTCTACTCTGATCGGTTGCCGGTATATATTTAACACCATAATATTCTTGGTAGATTTTCTCTCTCTCTGTTATTAGTCCATGTCCTCGCGATGATATATAGTCTTCTCTTAGTCTCTTAACTAATCTTTCTATCACACCTCGTAGTCTAGAATCAGGGGATTCCATTGTTTCCATTTCAGTCTCCAATATCTTTTAATATCTCTCTTAGTAAAATCTCCGGGGGCTGATCACTTGACCCTAATTTATCAATAATTTGTTTAAGTTTCTCAACTGATGTCTTTACTTTATTTTTTTCAATGAATATTCTTAAAACGGTATCTTCTATTTCTGAAATGGACCAATCAAGCGATGAAGCTGGAATATTAATATTCCCATTATGTTGAATTAGCATTAGCGAGGTTGAAAAGGATCTTATCACTAGGAGAATATTCTTCTTTCTAAGTACTTCTCGTGTAAATTGCTCTAATTCGCTGCTTAATCTATCTAGTCCAACCGCGTCTATAATGAGAACAGTATATTTTGATATCTCTATTTCATTTATTAATTTTAGGACTTGGTTTTTCAAGTCATTTATGTCTTTAATGCTTAGTCTTGCATAGTGAACGAGCGGGATATTTTCTAGTTTAATTGCAGTTATACTAGGTGGCGTAGTTGAAGTATCTACATAGAGTACCCTCCTATGTACATCTTTACTTCTTAGCTGGTATGTCTCTATTAGATCATCTATGTTTATTCCTATTGGGGATCCTGAATAAGCTATATTTCCTCTAAATAAATGATCCGGTGGAATAGGAATGTGAATATGTCCAAGTGCTACGTATATTGTATTTTCTGGTAGCCTTCTAAATAAATCCTCATAGTCTAAATATAACTTACCATATCTTTTTTCATATTTTGATGGATCATACCCAGCGAATTTCGTATTAATGTGAGCTAAAATTACTTTATTATAACCCCTGAGCTGTGCTTCGTTCTTGAACTTAACGAGTTTATCCTTTAGGTATTTAACTTCACGAGAGCTACCTCCTCTAAAACCCGGTATGCCATAAAACACTAATTTATCATCTTCGAAGACTATGGGATCCATTATGAGCCAGTCAAACTCTTCACTGAAATCTAGTAAATGGAGTAAGCCAGCCTCATTTAAGACATGCAAAACACTTATTTTAGCACGAGATATATCATGATTACCTGGTACAACAATAACTCTAATACCATAATCTCTCAGCACACGCAATGTTTTAACCACTCTTAGAACTACACTTGTATGTGGATTAGGTTTATCGAACATATCACCTGATATGAGCAAGTATTTTATCTTTTTATCAATCGCGATATCAGCAATCTCCTGAAACACAGCAAAATAGCACTCAGCTAATGGTGTTTCAGATAAGTGATCTGGTATGAAATGTAAGTCACTAGTATGTAAAAAATCCAATATTTAAGCACCATTTCAACAATATGCAAAGGAGATTTATAAACAAACCTTAAAAACAAATATTCATTCCCTGAAAAATTAGTCTTTGTATCCTAGTAATGACTAGATAGCTGGTTACACTCTATTTCAAGAGCAACGGTGTTCTAATTTATGAGTTATATCATTAGCTTTGACTACTAATACCACGTTTGGATTGTTATCTAATCATCAAGGCTACTCGTAACCTGGGACACTGATTCATGTGTATTTGCAATAAACATAACCAATATAGAAAAACTAAGAGTTAAATATGCTGGGGAGAAAAAAGTTTTTAAGGTTTGGATAGTATAGCGTTTACAAAGCTGTATGCATCGACTAAGCCGTATCCATATAGATCATCGTACCCAGTTGAACCAAGGTCTATTGCTGTCTGTGCTATCGTGTCTATAACTACATCTGGACTTAGTTTCTGTTTTCCAATCGATAATCTAAGTGCTTGTGCCATCGCTATTACACCACTTACATGGGGGCATGCCATGCTTGTTCCATTTGCATATGCGTATCTGTTTCTAGGCCAGGTTGACAATATATTAACTCCAGGGGCTACAATATCAGGATTTCTATTACTC
>JAWAPI010000097.1:0-2942 GCA_038894495.1 Desulfurococcaceae archaeon | reverse complement strand
CTTACTTAGTCGCTTCTTTGTAGCTAATCCCAAGTCGATCGGAAATGTTGTAGTTTTAGCCAATTCCACTATCACACGCTTGTTTATAAGAAGCCTATGGGGGTTTGATCCAAAAATACTTTACCCACCCGTAACATACCCTTTTAAATTTGTGGAGCCATCAAGGTTGGCGCAAAAGAAGAACATAATAGTATCGGTGGGAGCCTTTGAGCCAACAAAAAGGTTCGGTGTTCTTCTAGATGCTTATGCGAGGAGTAGGGTGCGTGAAAAAGCCAGGTTAGTGATAGTTGGGAACCTTGCATATCCTGCGTATTTAAGCTATCTGCGCGAAAAAGCGATTAAACTCGGTGTAAAGGATAGGGTAAAGTTCCTGGTGAACGTGGATGATTTTGTAAAGTGGGATATGCTGTTGAGGAGCAAGATTATAGTTCACGCAAAGATTTTTGAGCCTTTTGGTATAGCTGTGGCTGAAGGTATGTACGCTGGTTGTATACCAATAGTTTTCAGGGGTTCTCTTTCAGGACCTTGGATCGACTCTGTTGAGAGGGGGAGGTATGGATTTGGATTTAGAGACGCAGATGAGCTGGCTGAGGTCTTATCTAATGTCCTAACGGACTATGAAGAGCTGAGATTCATGGTTGACTCTATTAAGGAAAAAGCACTATCTTATTCCTATACGAACTTTAAGGCAGAGCTGTTGCAAATAATTCGCGAGTTGGTGATTTAAGACATTGAGGATTGGTGTGAAGACTTTATGTTATGTTGTGTTTTTTATAGCTTTAGCATTGTTCACTTTATCGCATTTCTACGTTAACCCGACGTTATTATATTTTTCAGTACTCCTAGTTTCATGCATTTATGTTGTTCTTTTAGTTCAAAGCAGAAGAGTTTCTGATGTGATTTTCATTATTCTGGTTTTGCCTCTTTATCATTCTGTATTCAATAGCACAATAGGGTCTTATGATGTCCTCAAATGGGATGTTAAAGCGATGGAAAACGTGGCTAGCTACATCTTGCTTAAAGGCAGAATACCGCCAGCAAATGCTCCTGACCCCTTATTACGGGTAGAATACGCATCCTATCCCTCGGCTTTCACATTGCTAGCTGTAAGTTCGTATGTGACTTCATTAACTACCGATCAATTAATAAGACTTCCCATATTAACCCTGCCATTATGTATAATCGTTATTTATGTAGTAATAACCATTTTTAAGAGGTTTAGAAACTATGACGGAGATTTGTCAAGATTACTTGGAATACTTCTGATTGTGAACTTGATTATATCTTTAATTCCCTTTATATACCAAAATTTTGGCAGAGTGTTGATGCTGTTAACTATGATGACCCTCTTTAAGCTTGTCACCTATAACGAGAGACAAAGTATAGCTATTTCACCTACATTACTGGTTATTATGTTGCTCTCAATAGCCCTTATAATGTCGCATAGTGAGAGTGCTGTAGCGTTCGTAATCTTTGTAGCTTCGTTGTCCATATCTGGTTTTATATTTAAGAGTACTGCAAAGTATTTTTACATTGGAAGCGTAGCTACCATAGTAGTCGTAGTATTTATGCTCCATCATTTATGGCTTTCACAATTATTTGGAGAAAGCTTGCTGAAAATGATGCTTACAACGTTATCTTGGATTATTCAAGAAGAAGAGGCACTTCAAGCACCTTTAAGATACACGCCATATGATTACAGCTTTACTGATATGGTCTTATTGTCACTTGGAGCTCTATCCGTAATTTCTATACTTGCTTTCAACTTATTACTGGTTATGAAAAACGTTATTAAAGGTAAAAGTAGGACGCCTTTGATGCTATTTCCCGTGATAACAGCAGGATTACTATTCACTGTATTATTTGCTTTCTCGCCTTACAAGTCAGATATTTCTCTGAAGTTTATATACTTACTATCTGCAGTTATAGCTCTATTTCTCTACGAGAAGACCATACAACATAAAGCAGAGGCAAAACAAAGAACTCCTATAAACAGAGTTATTGCAACACTAGTCATTATAGCCCTTATCCTGTCTATGGCCGGAACAATGGTGTTAAGGGGAGCAACGAGAACCTACACTACAAATGATATCATTCAAGTAAGAAACCTAGATTACCAACTAGATGTTTTCTCAGATATTATCCTCCCTTCCCTCAAGGATACAACTACACTGATAATTGTGGACGACCCGACTCTACCGTATTTTATTATAAGAGATTACATCGCACCTAGGGCATATGTTCGTTACATTATTATACCAGTAGAACCTCAAGAATTATCATATACGATCACTCAAATTAACGGTATTCGGCTACCTAGATTTGTTCTATTTCAACAGGAAACAGCACACCGTAATATTGAGGGAGTATACAAGCTTATGGTAATATGTAGCGCTGATGGCTTGAAAGCTCTCGAGAAGAACTTTACAACTACTATTATTCTTAATACTGGTACTGTGGCAATCTCCATTTTTACTGGGTAAAAGGTAAACCGGACTGAAAAGTATAGCAATGAGGGTTCTAGCAATTGTATCTGGACTAGGGTATGGAGGCGCTCAAGTATCTACACTTGAGTTCTTTGAGCTACTCCGAGATCAAGTGTCATTAAGAGTTATTGTATGCAAGGACGCGGATGCGGAGTTCATCAATCAACTAAGATTTCTCGGTATAGACTTCAAGGCCAGTCCGTGCTACTGGCGTGGAAATCTCCCTCGCATGGATGTCGGTGGAATGGAGGACTGGATTAAATGGGCAGATGTAGTGTGGATTACCGATATCGAGTTTTCTGTAGCGCCTAGAGTCAAGAGGGTTAGGAAAGTTCCCGTGGTCGCACACCTCCATAGTTATCCGCTTCTGTGCTTCTGGTGGGGGCTTCTCTACGGTATGAGAGAGGTGTGCTATAGGGGTTGTAGCTTATTGAGGATTGTGAGGTGTAAGCAGGT
>JAWAPI010000096.1:0-3114 GCA_038894495.1 Desulfurococcaceae archaeon | reverse complement strand
AACAAAGCTATCCAAGCTATTATTCAAATAATATCCATAATACTATTCGCATTGGTATCCGCTATTGCACCAAGCTATTCTTTTCTATTCTTCATAATATACTTTATAATATTAATGTTTGTTTTTTCTAGGACAATGAGAGGTGGTTTTAAAAGGGTAGATCAGGTTAAAAGCGCTCCATTATTCAAAGAGAGCGATGTATCAGCAGTAATAACATCTGATCCAATGCTCATCCAAGAGGTAAAAGAGCAGTTTAAATCAATGATGTTGTTAATGATATTACCGTTTCTAGTCATATTTATTGCTCCTCTCTATTGGCAGTATGTTGCTCACTACATAGAAAACTATATGTATCAAGTATCAAATAATGAGTTTGTAACACGTTTCACTGTATTCCTATTGTTCTATGTATTCTTAATAGGTATTTTACAAGCACCTCGTGTATTATTAATGAGGAAGATGCGGCAGAAGAAGCAGATCTACACTCCTAGGAAGTACTCTGTTCACAAAGAGGGATTAATACTTGATAATAGGCTACTGGAATTAACTAGAGATCTATGCATTAAAGTAGATACTAAGAGAAAATTTGTTGAAATACATGGTGACAAGATACCATTCATTGTTAGACTTTACACCCTAGATGCAATTAAGTTAGCAAACAAACTTCACGAGGTTGGATTAAATGAATGTAAGCCATAGACATAGATGCGTAACTTGCAATAGGATATTCCCCGATGGACAGGGGATTATCATAAAAATCGGTGATGAAACATTGGAATTCCATAGTTCAAAGTGTTTTGCTAAATTTACAAAAAGTCTCCTCGAGAGAATACCATACAATGAAATAAAAGGGTATGTAAAGAAAATACGCGAGGAATTTGAAGAAGTAAACGAGCAGAAAAAGAGACTCAAAGCCAAGAAAATTGTCTAAAAATATTAGATAGTAGGTTTTAATTAATAAATAGATGTTTGAATATCAAAAATGATGACACTTGTCCCTTTAGACCAAAGGATGAAGAAATTACCGCGGACTGATCCTTAAATATCTCTACACTTACTGTTACTGCTACTCATATTTCTAATTCTTTCCAAGGAGTCATCGTTTAAACCTGCTTTTAATAGAATATCGAGTGCCTTGTTAATTGCTTCTTCATCACTATAACCGCTTACATTTACAATTATATTTGTTCCCTTAACACAGATCCTGTATCTCATATCTCCTAGTAGATCATATTTTTCAACGACTTTAAGATCATTTCTTGAAACCATTCTAGCTCATCTCGTTCCAGGCTTTTCTAATTACTTCATATGCTTCTTTTAGACTTAGAGGTAGTGGTTTTGTGCTAGCTATTATGGCCATGAAGTTAGTATCTCCTATCCACCTGGGCACTATGTGAACATGGAAATGACCTGGTACACCAGCACCTGCTGCTCTACCTATATTTGCGCCTATATTGAATCCATCAGGCTTGAATAGATGTCTTAAGATCTTAATCGACTTATTTACTAACATCATCATTTCAAGTAGAGTTTCATTATTTAGCTCTAATGGTTCTGCTACGTGTATATATGGTGCTATCATTAAGTGTCCAGAGTTATATGGATATGCATTTAAAGCTACGAATGTAAATCTCCCTCTATATAGTATTAATGCTTCTTCATCATTCATTTTCTGCAGGTTGCAGAATAAGCATTCTTTCTGTTCCTCTTTGCTAGTGCTGAATTGCTTAATGTATTCGTATCGCCATGGATTCCATAAGATACTCATCACTATCACTATTTGAGGTATCATTACTCCTCGTAGATTTAAATATATAGGCTAACTTATTGCTCCTCGATGTCTCTTATACCTTCGTCTGTGATTGCAAATACAGCCTCTGCTTCGGGTAAGTGGGGAGCATCAACTACCCTGGCTATTCTCTTATTTCCACGTGCCTTTCTAAGATATACTCTTACACCTGGGACATGCGCTAATACATGTCCCCCCACCGGGGAGGTTGCATCACCGTAGAATACATCTGGCCTAGCCATGACCTGGTTTGTCACAACTATTGCGATATTGTAAGCCTCTGCAAGTCTTAGTAATTGATGCAAATGTGCATTCAATTTTTGCTGTCTCTCTGCTAAGTGCTCTCTACCAGGATATTCCGCTCTAAAATGAGATGTCACGCTGTCAATTACTACTAGTTTAACACTGTTTTTAGGAACGAACGAGAATAGTTCATCTATTAATTGCATCTGATGATCGCTATTATATGCTCTAATGTAATATATGCTATCCATTACTTTATCCGGGTCTAATCCTAATGCTCTAGCCATTGCTTCAACTCTCTCCCATCTAAAAGTGCCCTCAGTATCAATATACACAGCATTCCCCGATAACCCACCTCTCTCGAGTGGTAATTGGACATTGACGCTTAACTGGTGACAAACTTGTGTTTTCCCTGTTCCATATTCGCCGAAGAATTCTGTTATAGTTTTTGTCTCGACCCCTCCACCCATGAGATCGTCTAGTTGTTTACTACCAGTTGTTATTTTCCTAATGCTTAGTCTCTCTTCTTTAACCTCTTTAGCAGTCTTGAATCTTATACCTAGAAGTCTTCTAGCATTTTCAACGATTTTCTGGATAGTGGTTAATGGAATCCCTGTCTTCTCCGAGATCTCTTCTGGTCTCGAAACAGCAAGAGTCCATGCTGAGATATATCCAGCTCCTTCAAGCTTCTCAGCTATAGCTGGATTTATTCCAGGTATTTCTCTAATAGATATGAATCCCGTCTCACTGATGGACCTCTGATCCCTATCCCTGGACATGATTACCCCTCCTTTTAAATAATGTTTAAAAAACGTTTATTATACCATTGTACTCTTTATGTTTTAAAAAGCATAACAGGGATATAGATGAGGATTTTAGCAATACATGCAAAGAGTTTTTATTATGATATTGTGAAACCAGCTGTTGAGGAGCCAGAGATCATACCTCCCAGTAGTAAACATAGCTTTGAAAATGCACTTATATTATTCACGACGATCGAGAGTGGAGATGAAGTAGATCTCGTTGACGAAGCCGTTCTAGAGATTAGATCTATCATTGAACAAGTTAAACCCCTAGAGGTT
>JAWAPI010000095.1:0-3123 GCA_038894495.1 Desulfurococcaceae archaeon | reverse complement strand
ATACTAGACAAAAAACCCAACGTAATCTGTGATAATGGCGGTCTCGGACTAGAGCCAATTACATATATACTCTCAAGTGATTATACGCACTTGGAAAATATTATCAAGTCGATTCTGGCTGAGCTACCTTGAACGCCGAGATCTGTATTGTAGGTGGAGGCGCTATAGGGTCAACGATAGCATACTACATATATCGAAGTGGAGTATCACTGATACCTATTTACTATGGTTCAGTAGAGAGCGTTGATAAAATACATGAACAAGGTGGAGTTATCATTCTTGACAAGGTTAAAAAAGAGGAGTTCTTAGTTCCAGTAATTCCAAGACTTTACAACACACCCATTGATCAATGTGAATATGTTTTTAACACTGTTAAAGCATATCAAGTCCCAAGCACGCTGAGTCTTATGAAAAAAATAACTTCCCCCAGTGGATTAATCATAATGCTCCAGAATGGGTTTGGTAGCCTAGAGCTCGTGGAATCGGAGATTCCCAATTCTAAGATCGGTTGTGGAGTTGTATACATAGGAGCAGAGAGAGTTGGAAAAGGTAGAGTAATTTACTATGGCGGAAACACGGTCATCGCTAGTTGTAGAAAGCAACCATGCATAGAGCTCATGTTATTAAGCAGTAAACTCAGAATAGGGGGATTAGACTTTCGATTAACAGATGATATAGATTACTATAGATGGCTTAAATTAGCGTTGAATGCTGTTGTAAACCCCATTACAGCAATTCTTAGAACAAGGAATAAGATACTCCTAGAGAGGGAGGGATTAGATCTCGCGAGGTTGATTTTGAAAGAGGTAAAGAAAGCAGCTGAAAAATTTGGATACGTGTTCGACGAGGATAGGTTACTCGCATATGTAAAGAGAAACATTGAGTTAGTTTTAGACAATATTTCAAGTATGGCCCAGGATATCATAAGAGGTGAGAAAACCGAGATAGACTATATCAATGGATATATAGCTAGAATACTTGGAGAGGAAGCCATTGTTAACAAAGCTTTAACTATACTTGTAAAACTAGCTGAGAAGACATATGCTTGAAAACATGAGCTATAAATAAATTAATGTTTTAATCACTGTTGAATTACATAGAGAATGGTGTTGTTTATTGATAAGAAAGAAAACAATACGTGATATCTTAAAAATGAAAGGAACAGAGAAGATCACAATGATAACAGCATATGACTACGTCCATGCCAAACTAGTTGATGCAGCAGGGGTAGATATCATACTTGTAGGTGATAGTGTTGGCATGGTTTTACACGGATACGACTCAACAATACCGGTTTCAATGGATATGATGCTACTGCATGTCTCTAGTGTTGCAAGGGCAAAGCCAAGCGCTATAGTAATAGGTGATATGCCTTTCCTAAGCTATGAAACAAGCATTGAGGAAGCTGTTAAAAACGCTGGTTTAATGTTAAAAGCAGGTGCTGAAGCGGTTAAGATAGAGGGTGGTCAAGAATACGTAGATATAGTAAAAGCATTGATCAGGGCAGGTATACCCGTGATGGGTCATATCGGTTTAAACCCTCAGAGGTCACTTCTCATAGGTGGTTATAGAAAACGTGGATTAACTGAATTAGATCGCGAGAAGATTATTGAGGATGCAAAAACGCTTGAAAAAGCAGGAGCATTCTCCGTAGTCATAGAGTACACAGCTGCAGATGTAGCACGCGAGATCACAGAGGAAATATCTATACCCACGATATGTATAGGTAGTGGGCCATTCTGCGATGGACAAGTACTGGTATTAAATGATATCCTTGGATTATCTGATCCAGCACCCCCATTCGCGAAGAAATATGCTGATCTCAAGAAAATAATCATTGATGCAGTATCAAGATATGTAAACGAGGTTAAGGCAGGGGTATTTCCAAGCAAAGATCATTATTTCTACTCATATGATAAAAAACAAAGCTAAGATCCCTTTTCTCGTCGTTCTCTAAACCTACTGATACTAATCCTTAGACCTAGGACTACTACATCTCTATTGAATAGTTTTACAGCTAGAATATAGAGAACAATACAAAATATGAGAGATGTTACAAGTGATGCAACTATATATAGTATTTGTCCAGTGATAACAGAGATAGTGTATACAACTGGGAGGGGTAAGATAACAAGCCCTGAGACTACAGATGAGAAGACATCTAATTGCAGACCGACATACATGATCATGATAGCTATTCCTACGTATAGAAATGTAAAGGGCATTATCAATAAGCTAGCTGTTCTCTCATCTTGCGAGATCGAGCCAAGCACTATTCCGATAGCACCAGTCTGTATTAATCCCAACACAATAGCTATCGCTAGAGATACAATAATATGGGATATAATATTGAGTCCTAGTGGTAGAGCTAAGTCACCTGTAATATTTTGAAGAGATGATGTATCGATTGGGAGTCCTGACACCGCTCCTAGAGTCATAATAAACATTCCAGCTAAGTATATAAGCGAGAACAATATCGTCGCCACAGTAGCTCCTATTAATTTCGCTATCACAATGTCCCGTCTCTTAATGGGTTGTGCTAGAAGCATTTCAAATGCTTTCTCTGATTTCTCATATGCTACTAATTGTGCAGAGTAACCAATATTTAAGCCTGTTACAATGGAAACAAGCAGTGGTAGAAACGACAATGTTGATACAACTATACTCACGATATTTCCATCCATTACTTTGCCGTAGAATATTGCTGATCCAGATAACATCACATCTACTTTGGCAGGTCTTTGACCTGTCTCCTGAACTATTATCTCCAATATAATTCGCTCAATATAACTACTTAGACTATTGACAAGAGCCATTTTACTTGACACTGATGTGAATGAAACTCTATCCACGGTTATCATGTACTCTAATCTATACGATTGATCACCCCGAGTGATGTTCTCTGAGAACCCCTTTGGAATCAAGATCCCAACACCGTTCTCTATAGCTGCTTTAATGAGCGAATCATAAACTTTGACTCTTCCACCAGTGGTTTGATTTATAATGTAAACAATACTCTGTATAAGCGAGCTATTGTCTTCGAGCACAAGTCCTAAAGGCGTCTCAAATCCAAACCTTATAGTTTCCTCTACTATGAATCTCGTTGCCCCGCTCATCATGCCA
>JAWAPI010000094.1:0-3182 GCA_038894495.1 Desulfurococcaceae archaeon | reverse complement strand
TATCTCGATAACTTCTATGGGTATTCCCCATGGATTACTTGGAAAGGTGATCGATTTGAAAGATCTTGAGAATCTTATAAAGCTATCTAAGAAGTATGGATTTAACTTATCCTTTTAAGGCGGGGAGGCTGAGACATTCGTAGTGAATGCGCCCTTGTTCAAATATAGGTTAATACCGCGTGGTAGAGTAGAGGTATTATCAGAGTACGAGGGGTATTTCCACATTGATAAAATAGACTTGGTTAAAAACAATAGTTAGATTAAATCTAGCTATTTTGAAATCATCATGGGGGTGATGCTTGCTTAGTATAGTAAACTTTTAACATCTCAGCTAAGTGTTCTGGCTTAGTGTACCACTTGTCGTACCTTATCACTTGATCACCGTATTTAACTGTTACATAATCTCTCTCATCTCTAACTTTAACCTCTGGGAATCCTTCTTTCATGATGCTTATCTCTACTGGTGATATGTCATGGAATTTTATACCTGAAATCTTGCTTACCGTGTGTATTTTCAATTGCTTTAAATACTCGCTCATGGTCTCATCCATAAGAGCATAGCTAGTTCTTATCTATATAAGAACCCCTTTAAATCCTAATTGGTGATCAAGAGATCGAAACTTCAATATGTGACACCTAGTAAAGCCCATCTATCAGCTGGTTTCCCAGTACAAGTCCTGTAATTAAGCGGTGATGGTAGTTTTATAGGGGACTCCGCTATCTCGCCTAATAGGCTTCTCTCAAATAATTTCTCTAATTCCTCGGCTTCTTCTCTACTTCCATCCCATGGTGTTATTATAAGCCCTCTTGGCTTCTCACTCATGGGAGAGCAATCATGTGATAATACAGTGGATCTCTCAAGGTGCTGCAGTGCTCTTTGTCTTAGTGGCGCAGTTATACTTTGCCATGTTGTAGCAAGCTCGTTTATTAATTCATCTATTTTAACAGTTACTTTTCTCCCATGATCTCTTCTAGCAATTGTGGCAGTATTTGTTCTAACCTCTCGTTGACCTATCTCTATTCTTGTTGGGATACCTTTCATCTCCCAGAAATAGTATTTCCAGCCAGGGGTGTGCTCGGGATCATCGTCGAGGCGAGCTCTAATCCCGTTGCTGACCAAGTAGTCTCTTACCTTGGCAGCATATTCGAGAATCTCTTTCTCATCGGGTCTCGCTATTGGAACTATTATAACTTGTATAGGTGCTATAACTGGTGGGATAAATAATCCTATTTCATCACCATGTATGCCTATAACAGCTCCTAATACACGTTCACTAACTCCATAGCAAGTCTGGTAGACATACTTCATGGATCCATTTGTATCCATAAATTTAATATCAAATGCCCTTGAAAACCTCTGTCCTAGGTTGATCACGCTCCCTAGCTCAAGTCCCTTTCCATCAGGCATTACTGTTACGAAATCATAGTTGTACTCTGCACCAGCGAATGTATCCCATGGAGGTGTTTTAACAATGAAATAGGGTATTAGTAGTTTATCGAAAAACTCTTTGTATATACATACTGCCTCTTTAATTTGATTCTCAGCTTCTTCCGGTGTGGCATGAGCGGTGTGTGCCTCAATGAAGCCCATTATCTCTCTTACACGGAGTATGGGATGCGTCATCTTTGTTTCATATCTAAATACGTTTACATTCTGGTACATTTTCAAAGGGAGGTCTTTGCGACCCTTTATCCAAATACTCCACATGTAATACATAACTGTTTCACTAGTTGGTCTAAGGTAGTATCTTTCATTGAATTTCTTCGTTCCAGTTCCATCAACTACAAAGCTCTCACCGCCAAATCCCTCTAGGAAATCGTGTTCCTTGGCGAATACTGATTCCAAAATAAGTGCTGGGAAATATGCTTCTTGGTGACCTGTTTTCTCTAGTAGATCGATTAGTATTTTTTGAGTGAGTCTAAGAGCTTTTAAACCATATGGTCTCCAGACAATCATTCCCTTAACAGGGTATCTTATATCCACAATATCAGCTTCTCTGAGAACCGTGTGATACCATTCATCAAAATCTTGGTATTTATCGATTCCAATTGCTTTCTTTGACACTTTCTCCACGCTCTAATTTCTTTAAACAAGTCTTCTTAGTAATCTCATAGTTCAATAGACTACTTAAGTATTTTACGATGTTTTCTATAATGTTCTTTTTAAACTCCTGTTTAAACGCGACTGATGGTGTGGAGATATATGATTCACATGCATTGGTCTTTACAAGTAGGTCGTGTTTACATGTTGACAGTAACTCATCGAGGACTGTGATGTTGTTGCGAGATAGAGGAGAGAGTATTGAATAATCCATGTATGTGTTTAAGGGGTCAATACATGATGCTTGGAAATACATGTATGATACCTTTGTAAAAACCTTTAGAAACATGGAGATATCCTTAGTGTATAGCCTTGATAAATCAAGTGCACGTGTAACAGTTGTTCTTACCTCTACTGGTTGTTCACCTATTTCTTGATACACGTACTTTCGAACACTGTTCACGTCGTCTATTGATATAATGTGTTTTTTTAATATATTGTTTATGATTCTCGAAATTTTATCTATGGTACTAGATAACTTAATGCTATTTGGTTCCAGGGTTGAATTCCTATATAGTAAGGACTCTTGATCTGCGAAAACAACCGAGGGAATACCATATTCCATGTATGGGTGTGATTCAAAAGTGAAATGATTATCTCGCACTTCTATGCCATGATCGACTAAGATATTGTGAATTAGTGGATGAGCAATAGCTAATAAATCTCCATAGCCGGATAAAGGACCAAGAGAGATGGATAATAAGATATTCTCTAATTCTCCTCTATTCTCCAACAATCTGAGAAGATATCTCTCACCCCATGTATAGTGATAAGATGTGAACTCAGCGTCTCCAATTTCTCTCGCGGTGTAGGATATAAGTGTAATATTAAATGGTAATCTCTCTCGGGTGATTCTTCTCAATATATTCAAAAGTAGAGAGGTAGAAGAATGTTTAATATCTCCAATTATAGAGTCATGATGAGAGATTAAGTGTATGTATCTCTCTCCACTATTGTTTAGGTATCCTATTATTATAAACCCTGTTGATCTCTTCAGTGACGAGTCTCCTTTGATCAAGCCTCCTTGGCTTAACATGTTCTCCGCTGTTTTTGAATCAATGGATATTACAGGGAAATCTAT
>JAWAPI010000093.1:0-3210 GCA_038894495.1 Desulfurococcaceae archaeon | reverse complement strand
AAGCTGGAAGTTATTCATCTTGGCGTTGTTTATATTAATTGGATTAGCAATCGTGTTGGTGAAAACACAATAAATTAAACTGAGAGCTTAACTCATCTATATCATTCTCTCCTATAAATCCCGCGTAAGTATTGATGGGAATTTACAAAGCTAAGTAATACATGAGTAAACACATGGTAATAACCTTGATAAACAGTGTTAATATGCGTAGTTATTTATACTTATAACTATATCTTAGAGACCAAGGTGTATTTCCACTTGTCAATAGCGATTGAAGCAGTAAACTTGTATAAAACATATATGACGAGGAAAAGAACCAGTCTAATTAGATCAATTGTTGAACACGTAGAGGCACTCAAAGGTGTAAGCTTCACCGTTAGATACGGTGAGGTAGTCGGATTACTAGGCCCTAACGGTGCTGGTAAGACAACTACACTCAAGATCCTTGCAACGCTCCTACTTCCCGATAAAGGCGAGGCCAAAGTAGCAGGCTACGACGTAGTAGGAGAAGCAGATAAAGTAAGAAAAAACATTGGATTAATGCTAACAGTCGAGAAAGGATTCTATGGAAAACTCACAGGTAGAGAAAACCTCGAATACTTTGCAGCACTATATGGAATAAGGAAAGAAAAAGCAAGGAAAAGAATAAATGAGTTAATAAAACTACTCGAGCTCGACAAACTTGGAGGAGACTATAAACTCTACGAAGAATTCAGTCTAGGAATGAAAGCAAGACTAAGCCTAGCAAGGGCGTTACTAAACGATGCACCAGTGCTCTTGCTAGACGAGCCAACACTAGGACTAGACCCACCAAGCGCTAGGAAAATAAGGGAACTAGTAAAAGAACTCGCGAGAAAAGAAGGAAAAGCAATACTTTACACAACACATAACATGTTCGAGGCGGAAATAGTATGCGATAGAATAATATTGATAAACAAAGGACAAATAGTAGCGGAGGGAGCACCAAGTAATCTCAAAGAGAAAATACCCAATACAAAGATAATAGACATCATAGTGAGAAACGAGAAGAATAAACTAAGACAAGCAATAACAACCCTAGGCTTAAAACACGAGATCAAGAACCTAGAAAACAACGTCATCGAGATCAAACTTCACGTTCCTAAACCACAAGAACAACTCGACGAAATAATCAAAACAATAATAAAAAACGAGTCAGAAATAATATCTGTTAAAATCGAGGAGCCAACTCTAGAAGATGTATTTATATACTTCAGCGAGGGCACTATATGAGCTACCTAGATGTACTGAGAGCAGAGTATAGACTAATATACGGGGAGTTAGTAAGGAGAAAATCAGCACTTCTAGCAGTAATAGCATATCCCTACATATTCACATTATTCATACTCACAATAGGCTCGGCAACAGGATCGCTCGAGGTTTTTGCTACAAGAGTCGGAGTAAATCCGGTTATATATATGATCACAGGTAGTTATCTACTACTAACAATACTTACAAGTATAGATGATCTATTGTGGAGATCAATATATGATACAAACATTGGTACGATGATATACATCATGGCATCACCGGTAAACAAGCTAGTTCTATACTCGTCAATACCAATACCTAGACTAACAATCGTAGTCCTCATAGGCTTCACAAGTCTAATACCAGTGTACGTATACATAAATGGACTAAAAGGCATCACAATTAGCATATTGGTAATGGCGATGTCTATAATTGGATGCCTAGTTATGATACCATTCGCGGTTTTACTAGCGTCATCGATACATAGAATAAGCGATAGCTGGCGGATACTGGGTGTAGTGCGACCAGTTATAATGATATTGTTAGGTGTCTACTACCCGAGAATATATCTTCCATTTGCAGGTTATCTAATAGGCTCACTAATACCACCGTCACACGTAGTGGAGATTATTCAAAGAATGCTAATAGGTATGCATGGAAACACAATATTTCTAGTCACAGCCTCTCTACTACTAGCACTAATATACTATCCCCTAGCCGAGATGTCACTGAGAAGGTGGGAGAAAGCAAAGGTGCGAGAAGGTGTTAAAACTAGTTAGAAGAGCTAGTGCTGTTTTCAAAGCATACCTACTATCCGAGCTAGTTAGGTCCAGAGGTTTCATATATGTATTGTTAAACATAGCTCTATGGATCACAATGTTCTCGCTCCCAGCATATATGTTCGTCGAAGAACCTGCAAGCATAGATACAGTTGCAACAAATATGTTCACTGGTATAATGATATTCCTATTCTACTCTATGGCATCATGGGATTGGGCAGCTGAGATAAGATGGATGATAAATGATGGTAGAATAGAATACTACATTGCAACTGGAGCTGGATTCCTACCTCACTATCTAGGAATACTACCAGTCTCATTAATATGGTTATTGACCTCACTACTAGTTAACTACGCGATGCTATCAATAATCTGGACTCCTCCAAGGATAGTAATCCAAAATCCACTAATATTCACATATGGATTCATACTACTAGTTCTAACATTGTTAGCGTATGCATTGATCCTAGGTGGAACAATGATATCAACGGGAGTAGCAGGATTCATAGTTGAAATAATTAGTTTCATACTACCAATAGCAACAGGTGGTTTAATACCATTGAGATCAATGCCAATAATGATCCAGAGATTTGCACTTTTAACACCGTTTAGTTATCCAGCTGAGATAATAAGAGACGGCTTTCTCGGGGTAGAGCCAGTAATTAGTATCGAGGCGCTATTACTACTGGGAACAATTTACGTGGGGTTATTCACCGTGTTAGGAATAATGTATTTCAAGTATCAATTAAGAAGAGCGATGAAAACAGGATTCAAGACTGTGTCAATGTGGTAGCAAATCAACATATCATAACCGAGGAAACATAGATATAATTAATCACTCAAGATAATTTTTACTTATTGATAGTGGAGATAACGAGTAGTGATTTAAATGATATGCTCATTCACTCCCAGTAACATAGAAATGGTGGAGAAAAAAGGTAGATTTTCAGAAGAGAGAAATATCGAAGTGTTCTTGAATACTACAAGCTCAAGGAAACGCTTACTTGTCATGAAGGTTTTCAACGGGAGACCACCCTATTACAGGAGATGGATCGAGGTTTTCGCGATTAGTAGAGATTACATAATTAACAATGAGATAAAGCTATTCAAAGATAGCTTTTTAGAAGACTGGGTATTAGACTGCATCAGCGAGTACATAGGA
>JAWAPI010000092.1:0-3213 GCA_038894495.1 Desulfurococcaceae archaeon | reverse complement strand
TTCAGAAGCTAAAATTAATTTTAAAACGTCACTTTGGAATAGAATCTGTGATCATAGCCTGAACTCGTATTTTTAAGGTGGAATTAATTAAGTATATATTTCAGTAATTATGTTGAAAGGTGCTTATGCATTGCCTGGTAAAAAAGCACCACAAGGGTTATACGCTGCTAGGAAACTAGTTAAGAAGAGAGCTAAGTTTAAATGGTATCAGCGTGAATACAAATGGAGAGTGCTGAGAAGCCAAGGACTCAGAACAGATCCCCTTGAAGGAGCACCAATGGGACGTGGAATTGTCCTGGAGAAAGTAGGTGTTGAGTCTCGTAAGCCTAACTCAGCGTTGAGAAAATGTGTTAGAGTTCAATTAGTTAAAAACGGAAAAGTGGTGACTGCTTTCGTGCCATGGGACGGTGGAATAAACTACATTGATGAACACGATGAGGTAATAGTAGAAGGTATTGGTGGAACACTGGGTGGAGCAATGGGAGACATTCCCGGTGTTAAATACAAGGTGGTAATAGTTAATGGTGTTTCATTAAAAGCTCTTTGGCTTGGAAAGAAGCAGAAACCAGTTAGATAGGTGTGATTTAGTTGACAAGCTTAGAGATGAAGGGCTTTGAAGTTGAGGAAATAAAGCTCTTCGGTAAATGGAGCTTCGACTGGGTTGATACCAAGGATCCTAGCTTAAAGAAATATATTTGCCTAAGACCAGTAAGACTACCCCATACTAGTGGGAGGCACGAGCATAGGAAATTTAGCAAAGCCTATGTCCCGTTGGTCGAGAGATTAATTAATAAGCTAATGATGCCTGGAAGAAATACTGGAAAGAAGCATCTTGCATACAGCATAGTCAAGAAATCGTTTGAATTAATACACTTGAAAACAGGTGAAAATCCACTTCAAGTACTAGTAAGAGCTATTGAAAACACAGCCCCGAGAGAAGATACCACTAGGATAATGTATGGTGGTATAGTATACCATGTCTCTGTTGATATCTCTCCTCTCAGAAGAATAGATGTAGCGTTGAAAAACATCACAGAAGGAGCTAGGCTAAAAGCATTCAATAATCCTATACCAATAGAGGAAGCCTTATCTGAGGAGATTATTCTAGCAGCGAGTAATGATCCAAAGAGCTACGCTATACAGAGAAAAGATGAATTAGAGCGCATTGCGTTGAGCAGCAGATAGAGAATACTGTTCTACATATAAATTGCTATAGGTTTTAACTTCACAATTCATTACTATGTTCTTATTAATATCTCTAAATTAGTAAACTTTATAAGCATAATTTATAATCAACGAAGTAGAAGGTGTAGGTGATTTAAACCATGAGTACACTGCAGAAACCCCATTTGAATTTAGTGATAATAGGACACGTAGACCATGGAAAAAGCACAATGACAGGTAACTTGCTATATCGTCTAGGATATTTCGATGAGAAGACAATAAGAGAACTCGAAGAGCAAGCTAAGAAAATGGGTAAGGAAAGCTTCAAGTTCGCGTGGTTACTTGACAGGTTAAAGGAGGAGAGAGAGCGTGGATTAACAATATCATTGTCATATATGAAGTTCGAGACCAAGAAATACTTCTTTACAATCATAGATGCACCAGGTCATAGAGACTTCGTTAAAAATATGATTACAGGTGCTAGCCAAGCTGATGCAGCAATATTAGTGGTCAGTGCTAGGAAAGGCGAGTTCGAGGCAGGTATGAGTATTGAGGGTCAGACAAGAGAGCATGCATTACTAGCAAAGACCATGGGTATAAACCAGTTAATAGTAGCTATAAATAAAATGGATGCAACCGAGCCAGCATATAGTGAGAAGAGATATAAAGAGATCGTTGAGATACTAGGTAAGTTCTTGAGAAGCATTGGTTATGATATATCTAAGATACCATTCATACCGATATCTGCATGGACAGGTGAAAACCTCATTGAAAGATCACCAAATATGCCATGGTACAATGGCCAGGTATTAGTTGAAGCACTAGACTCACTTGAAGTACCACCTAAACCAATTGAAAAACCACTTAGAATACCCATTCAAGACGTCTACTCAATTTCAGGTGTTGGCACAGTAGCTGTAGGTAGAGTTGAAACAGGTGTATTGAAAAGTGGTGACAAAGTGTTGATAATGCCACCTGCTTTGCCAGCAGAAGTTAAAACCATAGAAACACACCATGTTAGAATAGAGAAAGCAGAGCCTGGTGATAACATTGGATTTAACTTGAAAGGAGTTGAGAAGAGAGATGTTAAACGAGGTGACGTGGTTGGATCAGTAGATAATCCACCGACTGTTGCAGATGAGTTTACAGCGAGAATAATGGTGGTATGGCATCCAACCGCTATAGCCGTTGGATACACACCGGTTGTTCACATACATACAGCAAGCATAGCATGTAGAATAACTGAGATCATAGCAAAAATAGATCCCAGAACAGGCAAGGAGATCGAGAAGAATCCACAATTCATAAAGCAAGGAGACTTTGCAATCGTTAAATTCAAGCCAATTAAACCACTAGTCGCGGAGAAATACGCGGAGTTCCCACAACTTGGAAGATTTGCAATGAGAGATATGGGTAAAACAATTGGTATAGGACAAGTTATTGAGGTTAAACCAGCACAAGTAACAGTGAAGAAATAAAATGTTTTTCATTAATGCATATTACAATAGTGTTTTTTATGAAATGATCAATAGAGACCTGCTTATCTTAAAGGTGTCTTAGTTGGCGATGCAAAGAATGGTTAAGATAAAAATGTGGAGTACAAATATCAAGGTGCTAGATGACTTTGTGTCAAGACTAGTAGATATAGCAAGAAAAAGTGGTGTTAAAATAAGTGGCCCAATACCGCTTCCAACAAAGAGACTAACTATTAGAACCCTTAAACTACCGCATGGAGAGGGTAAAAAGAAATATGAAAAATGGGAGATGAGAGTACACAAGAGACTACTATACGTAGCCGAGGACGAGAGAGTCATGAAACAACTCATAAGAGTAAGAGTACCACCAGAAGTATGGATTGAGATTGAGTTATAGTTATATATTTTTAACGATATGAAATCGACTTTCACCCTATACTTCTTAATAAACTAATTTAACCCCAATCTAGAAAATCTAATAATCAGGTGCCGGGGTGCCCGAGCGGCCTAAGGGGCTGGCCTGGAGACAAGTACAGGGAGCCAGTGGGGATTTAACCACCGCGCGGGGTCAAAT
>JAWAPI010000091.1:0-3317 GCA_038894495.1 Desulfurococcaceae archaeon | reverse complement strand
ATAAGAGAGGTATTAGAGGGAGTCAAAGTAATTGCAGTGAGGGGAAACAATGATGGAGATATATATCAACTAACTAGTTTATTTTCAAAATACAACTGGATCTTCAAACAAGACCCCAGCGTTGTTGAGATAAATGGAAAAAGAGTGTTCTTGATGCATGGTTATGGTGGAGTAGACGAGACCATAGGCATTGTAAAAGCACTGAGTAAATCACTTGAAGTAGATGTTATTCTATTTGGACATACACATAAATACTTCATTGATAGATCAAATGGTAGATTGATATTGAATCCGGGGGAAATCTGTGGTTACTTGACAAACAAAGTAACATATGCATTAATTGATCTTGACTTATTAAATGGAGAGATAATCTTGGCATAGAGGTATTTGACGTGGACGAGATAATAAGCGCTAGTAAGCCCGAGACAGCTAGTGGGTTACAATATCATTTAATGATTAAACCAGGTGATGTGAGTAGGTATGTATTATTACCAGGAGACCCTGAGCGAGTTCCAGAAATAGCTAAGCACTGGGATAAAAAATGGCATGTAGCTACTCATCGTGAATATGTTACATACAGTGGATTCTACAAAGGTGTTTTTATATCGGCAACTAGCACGGGTATTGGTGCTCCATCTACAGCTATTGCGATCGAGGAGCTGGCAAGAGCAGGATCAGAAGTATTTATAAGAGTTGGAACAACAGGGGCTTTAAGAAGAGAAATTAAAATAGGAGATTTAATAATATCTACTGGCGCAGTTAAGCTAGAGGGCACTAGCAGGCACTATGTTATTCCCGAGTACCCAGCTATAGCAAGCTACGATGTTGTATTAGCATTGATAGAGGCGGCAGAGTCTCTAGGAGTAAGGTATCACGTTGGATTAACAGCTAGTAGTGATAGTTTCTATGTTGGACAAGAGAGACCTGGATTTAAGGATTACCTACCACCGTTTCAAAAGGGGTTAATTGAATATCTTAGAAAAGTAAATGTATTAAACTTTGAAATGGAGGCATCCGCGATCTTCACATTGGCTAATATATATGGTCTACGCGCTGGGGCGGTATGTGCCGCCATAGCTAATCGTGAAACGGAGATGTTTAAACCAGGTGCTGGAGTAGAAGATGCAATAAAAGTAGCCAATGAGGCTGTTAAAATCCTATATGAGTGGGATGAAGCAGTAAGGAAACGAGGGAAGAAGTATTTAACGCCTGATATAATTAGATCTGTTATACAGAGGTAGGATGTTGAAAAAATATATACATGTATCAGTAGGGAATATAAACATCGACATAGCACTTTATTTAAAGACCTATCCATTAGTAGGCGAAAATGTATTTGCATCAGACATTGATATACGTCCTGGTGGGGCAGCGTCTAATTACGCCATTGCTGTAGCACAATATGGTCATCAATCTTATTTAATAGCATCTGCTTCCACCCATCCATTTGTAGAGGTGTTTCTTCAAGCGCTGAGATCTCGAGGAGTTTATGTAGACAGAGTTAAAGTAGTTGACTCACCTCCAGGTATAGTAGTTATATTAATAGGTCCTAATGGAGAGAGGACAATGATAAATTATCCAGGTGCGAATGTAGAGCTCACACCAGACGATATTCCCAGTGATATTACAAATAATGCTCATGTGCTTCACATGGCATCTATTTCAGCAGACCGGACACTAGAAATCTCGAGGAGATTTAGATCCAGGGGTCTATTAATTACATATGATCCAGGCCCTCAAATAAATTCATTGCAAGAGAACCTGAGAGTTCTCGAATTTATAGATGCTCTCTTTGTAAATCGAAAAGAGTTCGAGCGTATAAGGGAAATAGTTAGTCTAGAGGAGATGTTTAAGCATGGATTACATCAATTAATCGTCAAGAAAGGAGCAGAGGGTGCTATATTATTGCTACCTAGTGGAACATGTTATAGTGGGAGAGCTGAACCAATAAAGAAACCTATAGATACTACTGGTGCAGGAGACGCGTTCGATGCATTCTTCAATGCAAAGTACATTGAGTCAAAAGATCCTGCAATTGCATTAAGATACGCTCTGGCAGCTGGTGCCTTGAAAGTGGGATATAAAGGAAGTGGATTAATTCTTGATCATAAGTTGCTAAGTCTACAACTCGATAAAACAATAGTCATGAGATCAGCTTCGTGTGAACCATGATCAATAGATTTCTTTTAATCGAGGAGTTCTATGCGGTGTTTAGTGATTGATCCTTGGTCAACGCGGAGAGAGTGGAAAAAATAATTATCTCGTGGTCCTTGTCTTCATGGATGAATACACCATTGAGTATAATAAGAAAATACTTGAAACTCTCACGAGAATGGCTACCCGTGAAGATGCTATAATATTTTTCATTGATAAATGCGATGTAGAGGAATTATTGTTTCTAAAAGCAGTGGTGAGTATTTCCAAGGAATATTGTGGGTTATCCTTGAATGATATAATTGAGATATCTGCATATGTTGTCCTAGTATACAAGTACTCGAAGTCGTTGAAAAGCCTTTATAAGCGTCAGTTAAGTGATAACGAGTATTATGACTATCAATTATCTGTTGAATATACTTCAAGATACCTGAGTAAATTAATTAAGTTATGTAGTATATATGGCATAGATATTGAAAAACTACTAATGTCAATAGGCGACGATGTTGGATTTAATGAATTAACGCTCAGAGAATTTCAAAAGGTCTTTAATTTAACGGGGTCTTCGAGTTTTGTTTTTCCAAATAGATATAATCCGGATTGTTCTAGGTCATTAATTAACGTCATCGTAGATGTATGGAGAGAAACAGTAGAAAAAGACCCCAGCAGGAATGTTTTCCTAGTTGTTCCACAGGTTCTAATTATGTCTTTAGTGAAGTATATTCCTCGTGATTATATCATAGGTGTCTAGCCAAGTATTCTGAGGAATATGCCTATATCATATATGTTTTCATATACTCTTCTCTTCGAATTCCACTTAACGAATCCTACAATGACATCATCTTCAGGATCTATCACGGAGTAAATACCATAGTGAGGAGGTATGATCCTTACGACGCTCTCAGGAAGGATGTCGTTTCCATATAGGAAAGCTTTTAATCCTTGTTCTTTGACATATAGCGCAGCCTTGATTCCATGATCTCTATAGATACTGTCAATAAGAATAGTTGATGGTGCTATGTTTTTCTCCTTGTAAATTGCTATCCACAAGTTCTCATAGATGTATTTTATATCTGTCTCATATCGATTAGAGCCATAGATATTGCAGATCTCTTTGTTAATACAAAGATACTTCAAGATACCTGGTATGTATTTTCCTGGAT
>JAWAPI010000090.1:0-3407 GCA_038894495.1 Desulfurococcaceae archaeon | reverse complement strand
TTAATTCGATTATATGGTTTTCAAGTAGATCTAGAGGGCCATAATGAATCGTTATCAAAGTAGTCCTACCTCGATGACCTTTTCCACTAGGTCTAGTTGATATCACCCCCGCGTTTGAAAGGATCTGTATATATTCGTATAGCTGAGTGTGTCGACGTGGTATTTCATTAAATGATTCACACAATAACCTATATTCCTCCTCAACTTCTCCCATTTTAATCTCTCGTTTACCACTTCTTCTAAGCAAGGTAATTATACTTAGCAATACTAATAATTCATGGAGTGAGAGGTATCTAATCACTTCACTGATGTTTACTATTTCTCTGGAGAGATTACTTAGTGCTTTTCTAGCATGTTCGATTCCTATCTTACTAGATCCCTCTTTCTCTGCTATATCACCTGCCGTTAATAATATCTCGAGGGCATGTCTAGCGTTTCCACTACCACCCTTATCTACTCCCTCGTATTCTGCGATGAACCTTAATACATCATCGTTATAAACTCCTTCGTGAAATGAAATAGATGATCTATACCTCAATATGTCGTATAGCTGTTGTGATGTATATGGTGCTAATTTAATGATATGTCTAAGAATATATCCCTCTGTTGCAGGGTCTAGAAAAGCTATTTTTGATGCATCAGTCGCTATAAATATGAAGTTTAGGTGTTTAACCCCCTCGTAGACATCGTAGGTTCTGGCAAGGAAGTACACCGTGTCGTTTTTTGAGACGTTTGCAAAGTAGTGGAATTCATCTAAAGCAACAATTAGATACATGTCTAACTCACTTAGATATGATAATAAAACATCAAACATTTCCTTTGCAGATAATCCCCTAGGGGGGAGCGGAATAGACAACTGACTTGCAATATCATAGATCACGTTGAAAAGAGTTCTGTTTCTATGGCAGTTGACATGTGCATAGGCTATATTATACCCCTTCTCTCTTGCCATTCTTGTAAACACTTTTCCAAATAGTTTAGATAAAGCTGTTTTACCTGTTCCGACACTTCCAAGTATTAATACTCTCTGCGATATACTACCGGGATCTTGTACCAGGTGCTTAAAGTAAGAGACAAGCATTCTAAGCTCATTGTCTCTATGTGGAAGTCTATCGGGCAGATGCTCGGGCATAAGGCTTTCCCGGCTTTTAAATAGTGATGGTTTATTTATCTCTTCTTCTACAATTCTCCATGTGTCGCTCATACTAACGATTACACCGAAACTTTCACTTAACCTATCTAGATATAATTGCCTTAAAAACAGAGTGGCAACTACCAGCTCCGACATATATAGTTGTATTAATTAACTCTATATAAAGGCATGTCTTCGAGCTAGAATTGTGAGATATCCCTATAGATCTAAGTTTTTCAATAGCTAAATGGTATATGCTACTGCTAACACCTCTTATACCTCTAGCTCTGACTCTTAGCTTGATGTTTTTCGGGATATTTAATGAGCTTAAACACTTACTTAGACCCTCCTCCTCGAAAGGATAAGTAAGTGTGCAATGTATAGGTATGATGTTCTCTACAAAGCCATATTCGCGATGAGCGCAGAACGCATATGCCTTATCAACATCAAGATGTGTATAAACCAATAAAACACTCTGATAGCTAGTTCTCTCTATTTTAACATCAGGATCACGTGGGAATAGGACATTTCCAATTTCGTGTTCACATAAATCTATGCTAGTCCCTCTGCATGTAATAATCAGCCTAGGTGCATTAAGACTCATTAAAACACCTTTAATGATGATGAAAGTAAACAATGTAATTTAAAAGTTACCTTGATATAAGTATCTTGCTAGGTGACCTTTATTGAAGCATATATGCACTCTTTTCAGAGAGATATCAAATAAACTAGTAAAATTGCTTAGAGAGAATCGGGGTAAAGAAGAATATTACAGAGTTGTTGGTAGGACCGTTGGTGGAGATAATTCAAGGCTAATAGATCTCATGGCGGAAGACTATTTCACAAGCGAGGTTGAAAAACTTAATTTAAAAGCCTGGATAGTTGGAGAGGAGAGAGGTCTGAGAAGACTTGTATCAGACCCAGAATATATAATCCTCGTAGATCCACTTGACGGTAGTTTAAACTACATCTCGAACATACCTTTCTCATCTGTTTCGATAGCTATATATCACTATAACTCTCAATTTACAAACTCTATATATGGAATTGTTCAAAGCATATTCTCAGATGACACTATAGAGATATGCCAGGGGAGCGTTCTATACCGAGGTGCACCAATAGAATCCTATATTGGTGGAGAAAACGAGGTAATATCTATTTATACCGAGAATCCAAGAGACCTAGAGATACTGCAGAAAACATACAGGGATAGAAGTCTCCATGTAAAGAAAAGAACTATGGGGTCAGCAGCTCTTGAAGCAGCGTATGCTGCAATTGGATTTATAGGAGGATTCATTCACTTAACTGGTAAACTTAGAAATAGCGATGTTTCAGTTGCTCTGGTGATTGCAAATAAGCTCGGTGCAAAAGTGGTCACAGAGCCTAGTTTAAGAGATATTAAAATAGATAATATTCAACAAATACATAGGGTTTTCATATCCTCGGTTAATAGCCCTATTTGGAGCGTGATAGATGAATTAGGTAGAGATCAATACCCTGTTTAGCCTACTTGAGAGAACCTTACACCCTCTTTTAGTCACCAATACGACTTCTTCTATTCTAACTCCATGCTTTCCCGGTATATATATTCCAGGCTCGATTGTAAATACCATTCCTGGTTCAAGCACTGTATCACTTCCTGCTCTTATGTACGGTGGTTCATGAACTACGACTCCTATTCCATGGCCTAATCCATGTATAAATCGATCTTTTAATCCATATTTCTCGAGGATCTTCACAGCGACATCGTAGACTTCACCCGCTCTCACTCCTGGTCTTACGTAGTCTATGCTTGTATCTATAACTTCAATAACTGATTGGATATGCTTTCTCTCGTCGAGTGTTGGTCTACCTCTGATGATCATTCTTGTTATATCGCTACATCGGTTTCTAACTTTTACTCCTACATCGACTAGAACAAGGTCTCTACTACCTATTGTCCTTTTTGTAGGTATAGTGTGTGGGTATGCGTTATTTGGTTTAAATGCTATAATCGGATCAAATGCTAATCTCTCAACTCCACTATCTCTTACTGTTTTCTCAAATAGACCTGTTAACTCCGTCTCCGTAGTGTTATCTCTTATTCCAGCAGATACAGCGTTAATACCTCTAATTGTTATTTTAATCGCATCTCGTATTGCGTTGATCTCATAAGCCTCTTTTATCATTCTTTTCTTCCAAATTAAACTAGATATATCTATGACACTCTCTCCAAGTGTCTGGAGAATCGTTCTCTGAAGTGGGCTTACATGAGATAGATCAATACCAATTTTCT
>JAWAPI010000089.1:0-3599 GCA_038894495.1 Desulfurococcaceae archaeon | reverse complement strand
ATACCAAGAAATGGAATTGAGAGTATATCCAGGACAAGATGGAGAATTTATACTATACGAGGATGATGGTGAAACATACAACTATGAAAAAGGAGATTACGCTATCATACCTATTAAATGGCTAGATGAAAATCAACAATTACACATTGGTAGTAAAATAGGAAATTATAGTCTAAGGCCACTCCGTTTAAACATCGTTATTGTGAAAGAAAATCACGGCACTGGATTACAAGAGACTAAGCCAGATATAGAAATTGATTACCATGGCGAAGAGATTACAATTAATGCTGGTAAATAGATCAGCCATCGCAATCCAAATACTTTATTGATCTATGCATGGATTAATCACTATTACTATTTTAATACAAACGATTGTCACATCTTGTTGAAGATTGCATTGTATATTTCTATTGTTTTTTTAGCAGATCTTTCCCAGTTGAAGTCTCTTACTCTCTCTAAACATATCTTTCTAATATTGTGTTGTCTATTGGGAGTCTTATATAATTCTTCGACGAGTTTAACTAGGTGCATCGTTGATTCAACCATATCGTTGATGTCTCCGGGAGTAAATAACGTCCCGTTACCACGCGTGCTCTCAGCTCTCACATCCGTGATAATGTTAATTAAACCACCTGTCCTCGAGGCTACTACAGGTGTTCCAGAAGCCATTGACTCAAGTGCCACTAGGCCGAAAGGTTCAGACCTACTTGGAATAAGCGTTGCATTTGCCGCGTAATATAAGGGTACGAGGTCTACTCTATTGAGCATACCTGGTAATACTCTAAGATTATCTGGATAAGACAAAACCATCTCAAGCAATATTTTTAAAAAATCAAGCTCCCATGAGCTTGGAACCGCTGCAATAATTATTCTAAGTCTGGGTTCACTGAGTGTTAATTTATCAAGAGACTTAAGCAGGTAATCAAATCCCTTTTGCTTACTTAGTCTACCTACAAGTAATAACAGCGGACCAGGATATTTAAATGGCTCATTGTACACTATACCGTATTTACTTGTTAACTTAATGATTAATTCATCTACTCCACGTTCGAGATTTCGAACTCTTAACTCGCTTATGTCCTTTGTTAATAATCTGTTGCGTATAGATAGTCTAACAGAGATATCAAGGGGATCTATAGCATTGAACTTTGCTTTGATAACTTCACTTACCTCGCTCCATTGCAAAGGCGTGGCATTGAATACATAGTCTATTTTTTTAGCTCGTCCGAGACCCACTAGTCTAGTAAGATCTTTTACATATCCCTGGCTAACAGTCACTAATTTGTCGACTATCAAGGCCCCTACTCTCTCTATGATCCCATGAGATAATGCATAGTAATGTTTAAATTCAACGATGCCTAAATCGCCTCTCACTGGGGTTTCATTACATATATGTAGTTTATTACAAAGGATATCTAGGTTTATAACGTTTCTTGTGCCTAGATGAATGTGAAGAATTAGCCCCACTCTAATTTCATTCTCAACTGCTATCTTGTTTACTCCTAGGAGGGAAGGGATACTATGCCAGTCATGACCATGAAAAATCACTCCAGAGCCTTGACCATGTAGTCTACTCTTGAAATATTCCACTAAGACTCTTGCAAAATCTACGACCTTGTCTATGAGATTCTCAGGGGGGTATACCACCTTTTCATTCAGTGATCCGCCTCCAACTAAGTAATGGATTGGTCTTACACCGTCTAACCTCTTAATACAATACTTTGTATTTTCAATTGTAACGTTGAATTCAGGATCCTCACAGGTGTCTATTAATGAGTGATTAGGAGTATATATCTCAGTTTTCACACCTAGCAATTCTAATTCTTCTCCTAATCTAGGCGGAACCTCTGATAACCCACCTACCTTTCGCGTGTAAATCGACTCAAATGTGAACATTATTGATTTCAAGTTAACCATCTAGCTAAGCCTCAACGATGTGCTCTATTTCAACTTCATAGGTATCATTACGCCTTAGCTCAATACTATCAATAACCATCACTCCTAGACCCTGAGGTATCTCTCTCATTCCTTTCTCTGTTCGAGCGTAGCTTACAAGCTTAGCGATCCATATTTCTTTTTCACCACTTATTCTCAATACAATGGGGTGATATCCAGGTGAGTGAAGTTTAATAATTGATCCTTTGCCAATGAACCAACTATTAATATCATAAATATGTCCATCCACTGCATACCATGGTGACCTATCTTGATCCCTATCAATTTTCCATGCTAGATGATATTCTATACCTATTTTTCCCTCTATCGCGTTATCATTGATGTTTTTGAGTAAATATCTAAGTCTATATCCATTTTCTAAGACCTCTAATCTTTTCTCGGCAAAAACCTCTGCTACTTTGTGCCCATAAGAGTAGACCCCTCCAACTCCCCTTAAGTAAACCACCGAGGAATTCTCGGAGAAAACAGTATTGAACTTTAATAATGAAAGATCACTCCTGTCTTTAAAAGGAGTGTTGAACATCCAATCCCACGCACTCGTATCAGGACTCCACACATGTAGTCTCCAGCTAACTCTTCTATACCAATCCGGGTTGAAACTCGACCCCTCCAAGTAGGGCTCTTGATGCCTAGTCATGGTGTCTTGTATGTTGTGTTCAAAATTTTTCTCTTTAAAATCAAACTCGAATAGTGTTCCCCCGTCACTAGGTTTTATATAAAGGTTTAGCATGGGAGTCTCTATGAGTAACTCATCTGTTCCATCGTGATCAAAATCAACCAGTATTCTCTTGACAATATTTGAACTATAATAGCCTATCTTCTCCTCTATTTCACGCTCTGTTCTAATAAGTGATTCGTAGATCGCTTGTCTTAGGTGAGCCAGATATACTCCTCCAAATAATCCATGCCAGTAAGCGTCATTACAATAAGCCATTAAATAATCAAGTGGGGCCTTATCAACGGAGTTCGCTTTCTCGAGTTTTCTTAAGACCCATAATGCTTTCTTATGCATATTATTACTCTCAGGATACTTCACAAGGAAGTTTCTGAAGAAACCATTACTCCACTCAAGCATCTTATCATAGCTACCTGTGTCTAGATATATTAGACCCCTTACTCCATGCTCCCTTAGATAATTTAAAGGATGCACCAATGATATTCGTTTATCAAACCTAAGCTTCCCAAGAAATTCTCTAAGCCATTTTTTACTCCTTTCCTTATCCCACCACTCACCGAATTTCTCAGCGTCGCTACCCCATACCAACAACGCACTAGGATCATGAGAGAAAGATGCTATGTATTCTACTACTTTATCAGGATGCTCCCATGGAAGAATATACCGAAGTCTCTCATCTATAAATAAAACTTTGATACTATAACCACTCTCCTCGGTTATCCAAGCATACTTAGTCTTCTCCATAGAATGACCTGTTTTTCTAAGTGTAGCGTCATCTATTACAACATACTCTAATCCAGCTCTAGCTAATACCTCGGGTATCCAGGGCTCCCATACTCTCTCAGGTAACCAGAAACCAGTGGGCTTTAATCCAGATAGTTGCTCGAATAACTCTATGTATTTAATCACTTGTTGAACACGAATTCTGCCGGGAACAAGAGGAAGTATTGACTCGCTAATTGTTCCA
>JAWAPI010000088.1:0-3876 GCA_038894495.1 Desulfurococcaceae archaeon | reverse complement strand
GGTAGAATCTCTTGTATGGTTTGCCCTCGGCATATCTATGCATTGCATCGTTTATGTAGAGCAACATAGCTAATGAAGACATTACATTCTCGCTTGCTATCATATTTAGACAGTCTCTCTTTCTCCATAGTGTGTGCTTAGTGGTTAGATCATAAACCTCCTTTAGATCCGGGTATAATTCCAATAATGCATCTAACCCAGGTGATTCACCAAGCTCTTCCATGTTACCCCCATATAGTAATTAGTTAACATTAAGAAATATATAATAAAGTTTTATTGCTTCATTCGATGAGATTTACACTGTTTCTTATTTTGATAGGTGAGTAACAAAAGAACATATGAATATTATTAAAAAACTAATTAGAACTATCAATCTTAGTTTATTTCTCTATGAATGGGAAATCAACTATCTTAGAAGTATATCTCTTATTGTGAATTTCAACTTCTACTTCTTCACCGAGTATCGAGTACCTCGAGTCTATATAAGCCATTGCTATACCTCTATTTAGCACTGGTGAGTAGCATCCACTAGTTATCCATCCAACTACTATATCATCAACATATACATTGCCACCCTGTCTAGGGAATAGTCTACCAGCCTCTTTGCCCATTTTTAAACCCACTCTAATCCATCTTGAACCTTCTCTTCTGCATGCTCTTAGTGCTGTCTCGCCGATGTATCCATGTTTACTCCATGTTATAGCTCCCATACCGTATCTTACTCCTATAGCGCATGGGAACCTATATGGATCCTCGCCATATTCGTGTCCTCCGAGAACAAAGCCTATTTCGATTCGAAGTGTATCTCGTGATATCAACCCCGCTGGTTTAACACCATGCTTTACAATTGCCTCGATAATCTTCTTGATTTCACCATGTTCCCCCCAGATCTCGAAACCATCTTCACCTGTCCAACCACTTCTACTAACAAGGAACGTCTTAGCACCTGATATCTCCTCATTTAACCTAAACTCTAGTATTTTTAAATCAGAAGCCCACTTAGCTCCCAGGGACTCCATTATTCTAGGAGATTCTGGTCCTTGTAACGCGATCATAGAGTAATCATGTGTTAGATCATAAACCTCAACTTGAAATCTTTTCATCTCTATGATCTCCTTGAAAAATGACAACATTCTCTCTCTTGCTAGTGCATTAGTAACAACAAGCCATTCCTCGTTGCTTATTTTGTATAACATTTCATCATCTCTTATTCTCGCTAGTTCTGTCAATGAAAGAGTGGGCCCGCTCATGAAGTTCTCCTTGACCTTTGAGAGGTCCTTTGTATAGATAAACTGAATAAACTGAACTACATCAGGTCCCCTGAGTAATACTCTACCCATGTGAGAAACATCGAAAAATCCCGCACTTGTTCTTACAGACATGTGTTCTTCTATAGCATTCGTGAATCTCATAGGGACTTCCCAATCTCCGAATAGACCTATCTCAGCTCCTAGTTTTTCAATGTAATAATCTAACAAGGGTATCCTAGGCATTTAATCACCTAAATGTTTTGTACAATCATGCTTATATGTTTATTTTATACGAATTTAAACTATATATACTTCATGTATGCTCTAAGAAGTCATGGGTGTTGTGTTTGAATACTCATCCCTGGATTCCCTCATCTACCGTGGAACAGGTGAATAGGATTTTAAATGTATTGGGGATAACAGACGTAGAAGAATTATTTAGCGATATACCTTCCAGAGTTAGGGTGTCAGAGGATGATTGGAATAAGCTTAACATAGGTATCGGGAGACCTGTCTCTGAGATCGAAGCTAGGAAAATAATTGAGAGTAAGTTATCCAAGAACATGAAATTAAAAACACCTCCATTCATGGGTGGTGGTGTATATCCACACTATGTTCCACCTCTTGTTAGATATATTATTTCACGGGGAGAGTTCCTGACAGCCTATACTCCATATCAAGCAGAGATCTCTCAAGGCTTGATGCAGGCGTTATTCGAGTACCAAAGTCTCATGGCTGAGTTACTTGAGATGGATGTTGTTAATGCCTCTATGTACGACTGGGGCTCTGCTACAGCTGAGGCGGTTTTAATGGCCATAAGAGTTAATAAAAACAGGAAAAAAGTTCTTTTACCGTCAACTATGAATCCCTATCATAGGAAAGTAGTTGAAACCTATACATGGCCTCATGAAATTAGACTTGAGACTGTATCGTATGATAAATACTCGGGGACATTAAATATAGAAGAGCTTAAAGAAAAGATCGATAGTAACACGGCTGCTGTATATCTCCAGTATCCTAATTTCTTTGGCATAATCGAGCGAGATGCAAAGGTAATAAGTGAATTAGCCCGGGAGAAAAATGCTTTGTTCATAGCTGGTGTCTACCCTATATCACTGGGTTTGCTCAAGTCCCCCGGAGAGTTAGGAGCCGACATAGCTGTAGGTGAAGGACAGCCTTTGGGACTTGGGTTAAATTATGGAGGACCGTATTTAGGAATATTCGCCACGAGATATGAACCAGCTTTGATCAGGCAGATGCCTGGACGCATAATTGGATTAGCTGAATCAAAGAGAGGAGAGAGAGGTTTTGCTATGATACTACAGACAAGAGAGCAACACATTAGAAGAGAGAAGGCTACATCTAATATATGTACGAATGAAGCTTTAATGGCAATCGCGTCAGCTATATATTTAACAATGCTTGGTAAAAACGGAATAGTAAAGCTAGCTGAGATCAATTATTATAGAGCTCACTATGCATGGATGAAACTAAGACAATATGGATTCCACGTGGAAATTTTCAAGGAAGACTTCTTTAATGAGTTTCCCGTGTCATTCGATAAAGATAAATTACAATACAGATTTATCCATGAAAAATTACTAGAGCAGGGTATTCACGGTGGATTATATATAGGAGACTATTACCCAGAGCTTGGTGAAACAGCATTGTTCTCTTTCACGGAGCTACACTCCATACAAGACATAGATATCCTCGTGAATTCTCTCATTGAAATAACAATGAAGAGGTGATCTGATTGTTCAAGCAAGCTAGATGGAGTGAGCCATTAGTATTCGAGATGGGATCACCTGGTAGAATTGGCATAGCACTACCAGACATTGAAGATCATGTTAAGGAATATGTGGGTGTAGTTAAAATACCTTCATCGATGATTAGAAGCAAACCACCTGATCTACCTGAGCTAAGCGAGATAGAGGTGGTAAGGCACTTTACAAGACTAACACAAATGACCTATGGAGTGGACAATGGGCCTGTACCTCTTGGCTCATGTACTATGAAGTATAATCCACGGATTGCGTGGGATATATCATTTAATAATAACGATATATCACTATTTCATCCATTGCAAGATGAGAAAACAGTGCAAGGATTACTCGAGGTGATGTACGAATTACAGGTATGGCTTTCAAACATTGTCGGAATGGATTACTGTGTACTACACCCAGCAGCGGGAGCTCATGGAGAATTAGCAGGGGTTCTAGTTATAAGAAAATATCATGAACTCAAGGGTCAATTAGATAAGAAAACGGATATCATCATTCCTGACAGTGCACATGGAACAAACCCAGCAAGCGCTGCTATGGCTGGTTTTAGAGTATTAGAGATCCCTTCAGCTGAGGACGGCAATATTGATATGGAAGCATTGAAATCAGTTGTGGGTGATTCAACAGCTGGCCTAATGATAACAAACCCCAGTACGCTGGGATTATTCGAAGAAAACATACTCGAGATCGCTGAGTTGCTACACAAGCACGATGCACTATTATACTACGATGGCGCAAATCTAAATGGGATAATTGGAAGATCAAGACCTGGGGACATGGGGTTTGACATTGCTCACTTAAACTTGCATAAAACATTTAGCACACCTCATGGTGGAGGAGGG
>JAWAPI010000087.1:0-3880 GCA_038894495.1 Desulfurococcaceae archaeon | reverse complement strand
TGTATTATTTCTCGTTAGACCTAGACCTTGAACATAGCGGGTAAAGCTATAGAGTAGATTAATGAATTTGGATAGATTGTTTCGTAACTTTTTGATCAATGTCTATGCACTCTTTATGTTTTCATTTTTTAAGGTGTTTGTTTGACTTTTTACTTGGGGCCGGGGACCCGCCTCGCCCGGAATCGTGAGGGGTGAAGAAACTCCGTGCACCCCGCGGCTACGCGACCCCGTAAGGGGTGCGGGTAGTCCCCGCGGCAACGGCACAGAAACGGAACGGCCACCGTTGAGTTGGCTATGATGCGGTCCAGCCCTTGGTAACAAGGGTCGTAAACCGCGGAGGACCACGGTGGAGGCGTTGAAACGGCCGTCCCGCGTGGTGTAAGGCCCGGCTCCGGGATGAGAAGCCGCGTAACCGGTGTGGGCCGCTTAGACAAATGTGGGTTTATAGAACACGGGTTATTCCCCGGCCCCGCTAGTTATCCTCAACATTGTAGCAGGGGTTTTCTAGGCCCCAGTATTCAATGACAGTGTTTACAAGTTCCCAGTTGTCCCGGGCTTTTGAATACTCCTCTAGTAGTTCTTTATTTAAATCATAGAATGTATTCATCCACTTGTATAATCCAAGAAGCTTCTCAAATAGATCTCTGAATCCTAATATGTAAAGTGATGCAGCTACAGCTTCAATACTTGATAATACGCATGTTTTACCATAGTTCACCGGGTTACCTGGTAGAAGTGGTGGTAATTTAACGTGAAAACCTCTTAATCCCTTAAACTTATTCTTAGTTAACCTTTTCCAACTAGCATCAACAACTAAAATACCATTTTTAAACACGATCTCCTTAAGCCAAGGGCCTAGATAATCCTCGCTGAAGGGATTTAGAATAATTGGTTTTCCAATCCTGGATTTACGTGTAATAGGCACTGCAATTCCAGCTTTAATCATTCTCAAAGCTGTGTTTTTCCGGGGATCATCCTCATGATAGATAATTGCGTATATCTTTAATACTTCTCTCACCAAGTATGAGTCAATACTTTAAACTTATTATCTCTAAGATTTATATGTTAAACAGGTGGTGTAATGCCTGAAGCTAAGAAATCAGCTATAATACTTGTCCAGACAGAGATTGGGGCAGAGAGCAAAGTCATGGATGAATTGATGAAAATACCAGAGGTTAAAGAAGCATACATAGTCTACGGAACATATGATCTTGTAGTTAAGATAGAAACGGATGCTCTAGAGAAGATTAGAGAGATAGTTACTAATAAAATAAGAAAGCTCCCAGATATTAGAACAACTGTGACAATGATCGTTGTTGAGGAGAAGATTAAGTAGAGTATTATTTTTTATAGTGTTATGAAAATTACCTCTTTTCTCGTTAATACAAATGTGTGTTCAAACTGAGCTACAACTCCTTTTTCTCTCTCCACTAAGACAGGGTATTCTACGAGACACCTAGATCTCAGTAGTGCATTGATATATCTACTTACCAACCCTTGACCCTCTATTTCGAGAGTATACCATCTAAGAGCGAATGGAAGTGTCTTCCTCTCGTTGTAAATCCTATTATAGATAGAGCTAGCTTCCAGTGGAATTTTCTTACATGGTTTAAGTGCATATATTGTTACTAGATTAGACTCTTCAACTAATCCAGCTCCATTCGTGGCAAAGGGCTCGATAGCATAAATCCCGGGATCAAGTCTATGTATATTCAAGTAGTCATTATAATTTGGTATTATTACACCGCTATGAATAACATATCTATCTATTCCATGGCCAGACAAGTTCTTAACTGGTTTATAACCATGCGACTTTATAGTCTCTTCAATTACCTTTCCAATCTCGGATGCTCTTATACCAGGCTTAATTATTTCAATTGTTTTCTCGAGAGCTTTACGTGTTGCGTCTATTAATCCTTCATATATTGGATTAAATGAAATAGTGATAGCTGTATCAGCTATATATCCATCAACATGCACGCCAATATCGATTTTTACAACGGAGTTGTCTGGTATAACCAGTTTATCACCCGGTGTTGGTGTATAATGTGCAGCTACATGGTTTACTCCTATATTAACTGGGAAAGCTAACTGGCCGCCGATTTCCTTTATATATTGCTCAATACCATTAGCTATGTCGAACATCGTTAAACCAGGCTTCACTAATCTCGAAGTATATTGAAGAGCTCTCTTGGCAATATCGCCCGCTCTGATCAGCTTAGAAATAGCATCTTCGGAGAGCAAGACAATTACACCTTGAAATAATTAAATACATGTACACTTATTTAATTAGAGGGGATTTACATGGGGTATATCAAGTACTATGGTCATAGTTTCTTCGAGGTATCTCTGCTTGGGCTAGATAGTAATGAGAAAGTAGTTTTAATCGACCCCTGGGTCCAAAACCCGCTCAGCCCCGTTAAACTAGCTGATTTCAAGAGTAAGCTTGTTAACTACATTCTCGTTACACATGATCATGGGGACCACTTGGGCGATGCAATAGAGGTTGCCAAAGCCACAAAAGCACCTATAGTAGGAGTCTATGAGATCTCACTATACGCCGAGGAGCAAGGTGTTAAAGGTATAGGTGGAAACATAGGAGGCCCCCTTAGAATAGATGACTTAACAATCGTGTTAACACCTGCAACTCATAGTAGTAAACGCGGTGTCCCAGTAGGCGTTGTTGTCAAGGGAAAAGAATACGGAGTATACCATGCAGGAGACACTGGGTTATTTTATGAAATGACACTTATTCACGAACTATACGAGCCAGACATAGCTCTTCTCCCCATAGGAGGGCATTTTACAATGGGTATACGAGAAGCTGTTAAGGCGGTTGAGTTATTGAAACCAAAGATCGCTATACCGATGCACTACAATACATTCCCAGTTATACAAGCAGACCCTTACGAGTTCAAGAACATCGTCGAGAAGAAGACGAATACAAAGGTGCTGGTTCTTAAGCCAGGAGAATCATTCACATATCCATAGAGAGGAATATTTAAAATGGATCTAGATACAAAGGTAATGAAAGCACTAAGAAACACAATCGAGGTAGTTACACAAGAGGATTTAATCAACTTACTAGCAACTAGTAGTAAACCAAGAGGCTATATTGGATTTGAGCCAAGTGGGTTAGTTCATGTTGGATGGCTTGTATGGATGTATAAGGTGAAAGACCTTGTAGAAATAGGCGTCGACTTCTACATACTTGAGGCAACTTGGCATGCATATATAAATGACAAGCTAGGAGGAGACATGGATTTAATTAGAAAAGCGGCTAGGTATACTAGAAAAGTTCTGGAAGCTATTGGCGTAGACATAGGTAAGATCAGCTTCATTGATGCTGAGGAGCTAGTTAGTGATAGAAAATACTGGGAAATATTGATTAAAAACGCCAAGAAAACAAGCTTAGCACGTGTAAAGAGAGCTCTTACAATAATGGGAAGGTCTGGTGAAGAAGCAGAGACTGATTTCTCAAAGCTAATATATCCATTAATGCAGGTAACAGATATCTTCTACCTAGATCTAGACATAGCTCTGGGCGGGCTCGACCAGAGAAAAGCACACATGCTTGCAAGAGACCTATCCGAGAAAACAGGATATAAGAAACCAGTAGCTCTACACACGCCTATAATCTCTGGTTTACTAGGTCCAGCTAAGAAACAAGTAGTATATGAGACAGCGACCGGGGAATTAGATGACATGGTATCAGAATTTAAAATGAGCAAGAGTAAGCCCGAGACAGCTATCTTCATTCATGAATCCCAAGAGGAGGCAAGAAGCAAGATAATGAAAGCATATTGCCCTCCAAGGGTAATTGAATATAATCCAGTTATTGAGTTAAACAAATACCTATTATTCCAGCAACCAGGGTTTG
>JAWAPI010000086.1:0-4108 GCA_038894495.1 Desulfurococcaceae archaeon | reverse complement strand
CTCTATCCATATAGATACACCTTTACATATACATACAACATGTTTAGATATGTACTTGTAAATAAAAATTTTCAAAACATTCAAGTAAGCCTCCAGATAAAGTCCTCTATCTCTATTTTCTCGTAAGATTTTTTCTCGCGTCCAATTCTCTCGATTGGTTTCATATGATGCTTAAATGCTCTTTTTGGTGGTTGATATATCCCGGGAGTTATTTCTCTCTCCACTTTAATTCTCAACTTAATAATAGATTGATCTCTGTATTTACATCTTTTACATCTATACCCTTTATTCTTACCCATACTCTCCATTCTAGCTCCACAGCGAGGACAATGCGGGTTCTCTTCAACGTATAACTCAACGAGTCTAAGAACATTAATCTTCTCAGCGTTGAGTGTTAATCCATGAGCCGAGCTCGGAGGCCTTGTGCATCCATATACCTCTATTTCATCCCCTATAGCTAGTTTCTCGACAATAGTCCTCATTGATTTAGAGGGTTCATACACAGCTATATCAATGCAATGAGAATCATCACATAGTTTAAAAAATACATGTCCACCGATCACTCTCCGAGGCTTTGTCGAAACATAGCCCTTAACAATTACACACATATATGGCTTTATATCATATATAGACTCAACTTTTCTAAGATGACAATCTGTGTGTTGATTTGTCCTAAATAATGCAATGTATTCAACTGGCTCAGATATTTTAAGTCTCTTAAATGCCTCGATTAAAACAAATGGATTTTCGCCTCTTAACCCTAGTAGAACAGGATCGGGCCCTCGAGGCGTGATCAACGCTTTACCTACTTCGTAGTCATAGTTCAGAATCATGTTGTCACCATATAATCTATCTATCTCCTTAACGCTATCATTATCTACCTGTCTAGGAAGACCCCAGTACTCCCTTCTCCTATAGGCAATTAATTCATATGTGTAATCAGTATTTCTCATAGTGTATCCAATAGATGCAAGAGCACCAATAATTCCACGCATTCCTTTCAAATAATGCATCCTAGTAGAAGCTTTGTATTTGTTAGCTACTTTGAGAGCAGTCTCTAAAGGCACTAGATCGCTTAGTGCTCTCCTAGATAGCCAGTAATACTCATCAGGTATATCTCCTATGTGCATTATAACCGTGGGCTGGTGTTTCCTGTCATCTAGATCACTCACATATTCCTCCAATGTCTCGACCACCATGCTCCATAATTTCTCTATTGTATCACTATTCACAACTCTTAGTCTAATTGCAACGGCTCCATTACCACGAGTCTTCCAAGGAATGCTCGGATTTAACCTAATGAGATTCAGATAATCAATAAATTCAACGCGTTGACTTTTTATTCTCCAAGCTAGTGAAACAGCATAATGTGTTGTGCATCCACCTTGAATAGAGTCTACATCATCTATCCCGATGTGAACCTCGGTCAAGTCATGCTCTCCTTAGTTCACACATAGCTCCCGCAATAATTAATGGCATTGTTATTGTTGCATCACCATAAACCACGATGCTTCTACCACTAGGTTTTATCTTACCCCAGCTTATAGCCTCTCTTGGGTGAGCTCCACTTAGGCTACCATCATACTCAACAGCTGTTGTCAGATATATTGCATAGTCTAATCCATTTTTGAGCTGAGCCCACCATATTGTATGATGTTTACTTATTCCTCCACCTATAATGAGAGCACCTAGTTTTTTCGATGATACAATCAATTCTATGATTTTCTTCTCATCCTGTATTATATCGAGTTCCAAACCCAGTGCATTATAGTTGAATACCACCTGTGAGCCAAACGCGCCGTCATATATTCCAGGAATAAATATAGGAATCATCCTCTGGCTAGCTACTCGTATTAGACTATGTTTATCATTTAATCTCTTACCTGCCTCTCGAAGTAGATCACTAACACTCCATTTCTTCTTGATCTTTGAAAGATCCTCGAGCACGCGCCTAGCGAACCTCTCTATTAATAATCCATAGTTTTCGACAGGTATCAAGACATTACCCAGCCTATTTATGCCTATAACATGTAACATTGAATCATCATATAGCCAGTCCCCTCTATGATACGTTCCACCTAGACTCCTAGCAATATCGTGATCTATCGCTCCACATGTTGTTATAACGGCGTGAAACCAGTTTTCTCCGAGCACCTGTGCTATTAAACCCCGTAGACCTGTTGCAATAATATTGCCTGTAAACGCTAATATACGTGTAACTTCCGAGTCTCTTAACATATCAGCAAGTATCTGACTAGCTTTCAACACGTGACCAGCCATGAATCCATGAGCATTCCCCATTTTTTCAATTAATTCACATATAGTCATCTCGGGGTTTACCTCGTAATCCATAATCAAATCCTTTAAAAGGTCTTTTCTAGCGTCATTAATAAGATCAATTGTCAATCATACCCCACCCAAGGCCTCCTTTAATACTCGTAAATCAAATAATTACCAAATAAGGGTATTATTCACATGAATAGTGAAATAAAAGCATTGCAGGCTCTACTCAAGTACAGGAGAGTTCTACGAAGCGAGTTGGTAAATCTTACTGGTCTTTCACCAGAGATAATATCCACAATTATTACCAATAATACTGATTCATTAAAATTAGATAGCGAGGAGATCATTGTTGCTAATCCTATCCAGCTAGCACTCAAACTTGCAAATTACGGTGTTGAACTAAGAAAAATCAGTAGACTATTGAACTGGAAAGACTTTGAAATGTTTACATCCCAAATACTATACGGATTTGGCTATGAAGTCTTAAAGAGCGTAAAAATGACAACACCTATTAAGTTCGAGGTGGATTTAATAGGAGTTGAGGAGGTAACGGGTTTCACTCTACTCGTAGACTGTAAACACTGGTCTACTATGCCACGCAGCAGACTGATACATGCAGCTATCGACCATGCCGAGAGAGTGAAGAAAGTAATAAGATATTATCAGTATTTAAGATCAAAGTATAGAGTGCTTGGAAAAATAAAGGAGATACTACCTTTGATACTGACATTGCTTAAGCCAAGAATAAGACTATATGAAAACATATTGTTCATATCTATTGAAGAGTTCCCAGAACTACTTAGAAATAAACATAAAGTGCTTGATTACTATGAGTTAAAGCTAATTAGATTAAAATAATAGTCTCGCATTGTAATTTGGATTTAAATATAGACCTTATTATAATATATAGGGGGTTTAATTGACGAGAGCTATCTTACCAGAAGCTAAGCTATTCAAGGAGATCATTGATACAATAAGCAAAATCGCTGATGAGGTATCAATTCTATTGGCACCAGATGGTTTATTCATAAAAGCCCTTGACGTTGATCAAACATCACTTATAGATGTCCATTTACCAAGAGAGATGTTCCTAGAATACGAGGTGGAAGAACAGACGAATATAGGGGTATCCATTACTAATTTAAAAAAAGTCTTAAAACATGTAAAGAAGGGTGAAAACCTAACCATCAAGCCCGAAGAAGACTTTGTCAAGTTCACGATAGGAACCGTAGGTGTTGTAACATCATCCTTCAAGTTTAGAAACCTAGATGTGTCAATACCGGAGCTTCCTGAGCTAGGCTTAAACTTCACTGTCATTGCAAAAATCCAGGCACAGTCTTTGAAGAAGATCATCGAGGACATCGAAGCTGTTGGTGGAAGTACGCAGATCAAAGCAACACCTGGCTCTATTATCTTTAGATCAGTGGGTGCAGGTAAACTAGAGATAAAGCTAACAACGGGTTCTTTCGCATTAATATCACTAGATGTGATCGAACCTGCTGAATCTATCTACGATACCACCAAGTTAACAAATATCATGAACGTTGCAAGGGTCTCCGATGTAGTCACTTTACAATACGCAAATAAAATGCCATTAAAAGCTGATTTCAATGTAGGAATAGGCAGAGTAAGTTACCTACTCGCTCCTTTCGAAGTGAGTTAACAATATCAAAACAGTAATTTGCAACCTATATAAAGGTCTATTATTTTCTCAAATATCCATAGCGATAACAAATCTTCAGTGGTTTCTCATCACCCGCGCGCCCTTCCCCAGCACACCTCAACCTCCTCCCCCCGCCCCACCACCCCCCCTCCAAGCCCCCCC
>JAWAPI010000085.1:0-4139 GCA_038894495.1 Desulfurococcaceae archaeon | reverse complement strand
CTCTGTTAAAGATACGTCTCTCGCCCAAGGTAGTCCTAGAAGTTGTTAACAACGTGTTCTCTATTGAGGAGGAAATAGATGGAATATATAGGAAAAGCTTATTTGAAATATACTCAAGATACTCTGGTTATATAACAGCGTTGTTAATATTCAAAGATATATTCGAGCACCTAGAGGATATTAGCGATTTCATTAAAAGTGCTGGTGAGGAGATACGGTATCTAGCTTTGTCAAGAGCGCCGACCTAGAGAATACCTTGAATCAATGCACGGGGTTTCTACTTGGAAATAGAATAGTCGTCTTTGATTACGATTGTGCAAATAAGATATATTGGAATGGTTATTACGGAACATTTCTTGGCGTTTATAAACCTAAATCTAAAGAGATTAACTCTCCTCTTGAGCTCTCATTAATAGAAGCTGTTGACCTCGTGGAGAAGAGACGCCTTAAAGTGATCGAGGGGAACAAAGAACTAACAATCCCCGAGCTCGTTGAAACAGGTAAAGCTAGGATACAGAAGTTCACCTCATTACTCAAAGTATACATAGACCTAAGGCGAAGAGGATTTATACCAAGAAGAGGTTTAAAATTTGGGTGCGATTATCTTGTATATAAACTTGGCCCAGGAATAGATCACGCTCCTTTCGGCGTTCTTGTATATACAGAGAGGGAGAGAGTAGACCCAATAGAATTGGTAAGGGCTGGTAGACTATTGCATTCTGTGAGAAAAAAACTTGTAATTGCAATTGTCAACGAGGATTCTAGTGATGTGAAATATATGGTATTAAACTGGTGGAAACCATAGACTCCTATTTGAAATCACTTAGATCGTATTCCTCGACTCTCATCATTTCTCTAAATATCTCTTCATCTGATGGTCTAACGAACTTCTTCTCAAGTGCTTTAGCGCACTTTCCATCCGGCAGTAGACTATTAACTCTACATGAGGAGTACTGGCATTCACCGTTGATACAGTCGCCACCTGTTAACCTACATTGAGCAACCTTGATCATTCTACCCTTAACGGGCTTGTTTATCACAAATAAGGCATTTCTTGTGCATATAAAAAGTGGACATAGTGGGTTACATTTATCGCCTAGAGGTTGAGGGGATACTCTTTTTTCCTTCTCGGTCTCTGGAAAATGATGTGGTTTCTGTGGTTTTGTAAATGTGGGATTAGGATTTCTAGGACCAGCACTGGTATTTGATTTCATAAAGGCACCTTCGTTACAAATCTAAACACATTTCTAATATTATCAATTTAAACCTAATATATGTTTCAGCGAAAAAGAGTCTTAAGAAGGGGTAGGTAATGGATTAATTATTCCATCTACGATGTCCTACAGTATAATAGGTCTATCTTAGTCAACCCTGCGCGGGGTCATCACGGATCAGACCTTCAGAGCTCTATCATCTAATTAAAATAATACTTAATAGGAGTATAAAGCTCACTATAGCCATGAAGATGCATAGAGGTTAATTGACATGCTTCCCGTTGGAATTAGCACTAGGCGTTTAAATAACTTAATCAACGAACTTAGATCGATGGGGATCTGGGCTGAGAGGCACTCGTATAGTATAAGAGTAATGTATAGAGATAAGATAGTTGCAAGCCTTCACTTGTATCCCGGCTTTAATACCGCTGTTCTAAGACTATATGGAGATAAGCAAGAAAATGACCATGTATTATTAAGTGTAACGCGCTCTATAAGTAAACACTTACCTGGTTTTAAAATCGAGGTTTATATTCTAAGGCACTAAAGATACTATACTATTACCCTTTTCTTTGCAGCTTTTCGCAATCTATTCATGATAGCTAAGCCAAGCCCCCTCTCGCTAACCCCCTCTATAATGGCTATATCACATTTAGATTCATCAAGTCTTCTAAGGACCTTGAAGAGATTCCTAGTTATTTCAAAGAAGTTCTCACGAGATCCTATATCGAATACTAGCATATCTCTTAAAGCTTGGAACTGTATTGCGAGAGTTTCCTTGGTAGAAACTACACACACATTCAGCCCTTGTTCTTTGCACAAAGTAGATATCTCTCTCAATGTTGTAACTAGCTTCTCTATATCACCCGAGACAGGATCTACTAGTACGATGGGGGTATCGGGAGCGTAGTGAATGTACTTCATACCTGGGGCAATTGCCTTCTCAGCTTCTCTAAAACCCTTAGCGAAATCAGGGATCGCTATTCTCTCTCCAAGTACTTTTTCAATAACCTCAACTGGGTAAGCGCCTGGTCTTAGAAGTATAGGCGGATCACCTAGGACATTGATAATGGTTGATTCAACTCCATATAATGTCTCTCCTCCATCTATGATCAAGTCAACTCTACCATATAGATCCCTGATTACATGCTCAGCCGAGGTAGGGCTTGGTTTGCCAGCTATATTTGCGCTTGGGGCTGCTATTGGCTCATTAACCTCTTTAATAATCCCCAGGGCGATAGGATGTGCAGGCATACGAACAGCAATGGTGTCTAGACCTGATGTAACGATACCTGGAACACTTTGATGTCTTGGAAGAATAAGTGTTAGTGGACCTGGCCAGAAAGCTCTCATCAACCTATAGGCTTTCTCAGGAATGTTGATTGCTATCTTATCTAGCATTACATAATCAGAGATATGAATTATCAATGGGTTATCTGGTGGTCTTTTCTTTGCCCAGAAGACTTTGCTCACAGCTTTTTCATTGAATACAATAGCACCTAAACCATATACAGTCTCCGTGGGAAACGCCACTACTCCATCTTTTCTTAAAACCTCGGCTGCATACTTTAATACGTTATGGTCAGGGTTTAATGGATCGGTTCTTAGGATAATGGTCAAAATTCGAACCCCATCGCGCTAAAACACTATATTACGCTAAACTCATCACGATGATAATTTTCAATCATTATACCTGGCTTATACTCATCTGGTTTTATTCTAGTTATATATTCGAAGAATATACAGGCTACTTCATGTCCAAGATCCTGTAATTGTTTAAGCGGTTTTCCAAGAGCTTCTGATGCCTCATCCCATGTCAAGCCCTGCAGACCCTTGGTGATCAATAGTAGAGCATGTGTAGTGGATATACTTGGCCTTATATCTCTATTCAAAAGCCAATATGTCTTTGCAATTATATGCATAACATCCGATGCAGCCTCGAAAGTCATAGGGCCCTTACAATAAGTCCAGAGTCTATCTAGAACAATCGGGGAAAACATCTCTCGGTATTGTTTTTCACCCAGTGTGTATGGATCATCGTTTAGAATAAGGTAAGCAACTCCTGGCTCCAGCTCTCTATAGTTAATGCCTAAACTATTCAGTAGTTTTAATTTAAACTCTAGCTTAGCTATGTTGATGAGACTCATTGCTTTCTCATTAGCTGGTTTTAAGACAAGAACTGTGTACTCTCCGCTCACTGGGTTTCTATCAGGGCTTATGTGGACTACGCTAAATCCGTTTCTAACCCAAAACCTGAGAAGTTCCTCTGTGACGCCGAAGCCTGCTCCAAGCCAGTCTAGTTCGTTCATTTTTACCTCTTCTAGTATTCTCTCTATAGCCCAGCTACCAATCCCCTTACCTTGAACTGCTGGGTGTGTTGCTATTCTAACAATACGCCATCCTCTTGTATTGGCAAATTCTACGAGTCTAACATGTTTCAAAAACCTATCAGGTATGATATTCCCAGGTATTTTTCCTCCTTTCAATAGCTCATCAATCATTTTTGGATCTATGGGACCCTCCTCGGCTATTTGGATTGCGCATATTATTTTATCATTCATAGTTTTCACAGCTCTAATAGAGTGGTGAGGAGCATCAGCAAGCATACCGAGGTCATCGGGCTCGTTTCTATAGTGTGCTAGGACGTATATTCCAAAGAGCTCTCTGAGCTCTTTTTCATTCTCGAATAGCCTCTCTGCATCATACTTAACGTAGACAAGTCTCTTGGATTCGATGTCTTCTAGGTCCTTTTCGTTAAGCTCTGCGGGCTCGGCATCTAGTAATAGCGTTTTAAATTGCCATTCCTCGATTGGATCATTGTAATTGTATCTTATTGGCTCAGTCATTTCATACTGGTACAACTTAATATTCTCCATGGATTTTATTTTTTTACGAAACCTCACAGCCAACCCTCTGCCAGCACCC
>JAWAPI010000084.1:0-4182 GCA_038894495.1 Desulfurococcaceae archaeon | reverse complement strand
CTCAGATTATCATCAAATGAAAATAGACGAGTATAATCTATCAATACATCATGAACACACTTGTCATTGATTTCTAATCTTCTTGCCTCTTCAAGTACTTCAGCAATTGATATATGGACAAGTCTAAGATTAAATCTCTTCATTAATTCTGCTTCATTAAAAACCACGGCTTCAAATCTATCTGGCCTGGGCCCTACGATACCTATTCGTGAACCTACAAGCTTCTTATATGCATGGGATATTCGAATAACTTTTTCCATGGATTTTTTCAATAATTCATCATCATGAGACATTACTCCGAGGAAAATAAATGGAAGCCTTCTTCTATGTAATGCTGAGGCAAGCGCAAGTGTCCCAGTATATGAGTCAGACCTCCTAAGCTTCAAGTCGTGCAAGGGCTCTGGTTCCATGGTTGCGGCTAAAAATATTGGTTTATCTTTGAACTCCATTGCTATATATGCACCAGATATCTCGTCACCGAAGGTTAAATTTAGGAGCACAACGGAATCAATTTTCTTGGATCTAAACAATTCTATAGTGTCAAGTGCTGATTTATCGTCTATTACGATTCCATTGTATCCTATATCTTCACTTGGATACACTATTTGTAAATCGATGTTGTAATTCATTGATTGAATAAATGATAACATCGTCCTCTTTATTCTATTCCATAGTTCAACTGCCCATTTGCTATCAAAGGTTGTCCTATGTAATGGGACGATCCCAATGGTTAGCATATTTAAACACCTACATCAATTTTTCTTCTTTTGTTGTGGAAAAACTAATACTTTTTTTAAGTAATGTTTTTAAGGTTTATTAACCTTACCTTTGTTTATTTAAACGAGGTGTCTTGATTGCGCGTGGAGGACGTTGTAAGTCTTTTAAAGAAAACTCGTGCGTCTAGTCTAGATTCGCCTCCTACACATACTGCTGATCACTCTCATCACTTGTTGAACCTATCACTAATGGGATGGTCATCATTGGCGGCTGATCACATCCTCCATCCGCAGTTAAGAGATCACTTTGTTGATGTTATTGGAAGCTTCATACGTAGAAGCGGTGTTGAAATAGCGAGTGTAAACATAGAATCCGAAGAAGGTATAATATTACGTGCTAAAATTTACGAGACTCTTATCGAGATCATTCATAATTTACATGGAGTAGAACCGATCTGGGCAGGTTTTAGCAAGGAGAGCGTGGAGAGAGCAGTTAAGATTATTCAAAGTGCATTAAACAGATGGGTTAATGACGAATTTAAAGTATTTGGATCACCAGTTGTTTTTCTAGGTGTTATAGAAAAATCAATTAATCCCATGATGAGAGTTGGAAAAGGCAATAGCCTAGTCGCAGAATTAGCTAGAAAAATAAAATCAACCATAGATCCCTCCGACCCAGTTAACAGTTTCATTAAATCCTCAAGAGAATTATTTTATCATAACCCTTACAGAAAGGCATACGAGGGAAAAATGTGTAAATTCGGCAACGACTACGCACTGGGACTTAGATGGTTAAGACACCTTGGCTATACTCAAGTATCAACAAATCCACCACTTGTTGCCATTGCATATGAGGACATCCCAGAACTAATTGATGAATTCAAGTTATATGCGAAAACTGTTCTCAGAAAGAAGTTTCCACACTGGTTTGAACAGCCAGAAAAACACATTCATGATATAGCGATGGAAGCGACTAGATACACTCTCATGGACTGTTTCTACGTGTTTAGAGTCCCATTTATTTTATCTAATTATCATGATGGATTAGTTAGTTATCAATTAAACCCGCTCTTAGCAGACAGCGTGGAAGAGAGCGTTAAAGCTGCTATCGAGTTCTACAAGAGACTAGAGGAAGATCTAAAGATCTATGATGAATATCTACTATGGGGGTATAGTGTAGTAGAGAAGGGAAGACCAAACTTAGTTGTTAAGGTTCCCGCTGTAAGTCCTGCTGCAATCCAAATCATAGAGCGTATAAATGAGCTAGGAATAGGGCAAAACATTACTCTGAGCTTTTCAATATCTCAGCAAGTTCTATGTGGATTGTCCGCTATCAAGGGCATGGCAAAAGCCCTAAAGAAGGGTATCATTCCAACACAGACATATATAACTAACATGGGCGGGAGATTGCAAGAATACCTACGCGAGGATGTTGCAGAAGATCTGTTGAAACAAGTGCTCGAACGAGTTAGCGAAAATACCAGAAAAGAAATCATATTAGATTTAGCAGAGAAGCTAAAGGTTGATCGTGAAGTAGTGAGTAAAGTTATAGAAGAAAAAGGATTAGAGGAGGCTGTCAAATACCTTTGTGATACAAAAATAATAGGTAGATCACTACTTAGAGAGCCATTCGTAGAAATACTTGTTAAACATGGATTGTTTAAGTCTAAAGATGATGCATATAGGTACCTAAGCGAATTAGATACAGCAATTATATTGTCTGGGACACTTGTAGCTCGCAGGGTATATAGTATACTGTTCTCACCTGAAAATAAGATTAAGTTATTAGAATACATTATGAACGAGTTTCAATTAACAAAGGAGGAGGCATCTTTAATCCTTGATAGAATAGACTTGTTACCAGCTGCTAAGAGACACCCATTCGACACACTATACACTTTTGGACCAAATGTCACGAACACCGAGGGACCAGCGCATCAACTATCAGTTGTAAATTATATCAAAGAGAAAGGCATAGAGATCCAACAATACTATAACTCTATATCCAGAGATGATATAAGCTCTACTCTAGAAAAATATTCAAGCTTAATAAGTAAGTACAAAACATTCATACAAGCATATGAATCGACACCCGAGGTCTATGATGCCTTAGAAAAAATTGGCATCAATGTAAATTACGGTGTGAATGGAGTAAAAGTCACAGAGTGGGGAGAGTATAAATGTAGTGTTAAAATGTTCGATGACTTCATGAAAGCATATAATAAATTCACAGAGACGATACTAGGGATTATTAAATCTACATAATGATTTAGGATGATCAAATGGGTTTGCGGAACTATGAATAAGGAGCTTATAAAAAAGATTATATCGGATATGACAATCGAGGAGAAAGTTGCCCAAACACAAGCTGTATGGATACATCATTTTATGAAAAATGAGGAGATCTCTTGGAATGCTATCAATAAATATCTCCGGTATGGCGTTGGGGAGATAAGGATAGCAGGAACGCATTTAAGACTAAGTCCACGTAAAATAGCGAATTTAATAAATCAAGTTCAATCATATTTGATCAAGGCCACAAGGCATCATATACCCGCGTTAATTCGGGAAGAATGCTTAGCTGGCCTCATGGCCCCATCTGCCACACCTTTTCCACAAGCTATCAACATGGCAAGCACCTGGGATGAAGAGGCTATATACAATTTAGCGAAAACAATAAATAGACAATCAATGTTGCTGGGAGTCAATCACTGTCTATCACCAGTTCTCGACTTATGTGTGGATCCTAGATGGGGGAGATGTGAGGAGACATTTGGTGAAGACCCGTATCTCTCAGCTGTTATGGGGTCATATTATATTAGAGGTATACAAGACGTTAAAGATGGGAAACGAATAATCGCAACAGCTAAACACTTCGTTGGTCATGGATACCCTGAAGGTGGAAGAAACAAAGCACCATTTGCTGGTAGTTTACGCGATTTACTAGAGTATCACTTATTTCCATTCGAAATGGCTATAAAGAGCGCAGATGTAGGTGCAATTATGATTGCTTATAATGAGATCGATGGAATACCTTGTCACGCGAATAAATGGCTTATAACGGAGTTATTGAGGAATAAATTGAGATTCGATGGTTTAGTAACATCTGATGGAGATGGAGTATTATTTCTAGTAAGTGATCACCAATACGCTAAGTCATGTGTTGAGGCATATAAAATCTCTATCGAGTCAGGCATTGATGTAGTCTCAAACATAGTATTTCCTATAATTCCATGTTTCGAAGAAATTATTGATGAGATCAAGAACGGATATATTAGCCAGGAGGCGCTTGATAGAGCAGTAGAGAGAGTCATTATCGCAAAATACTTAACAGGTGTTTTTGAAAAACCTTTCATAGATGAGTCAGCCGTGACTAGCACGCTTGACGAAGATGATTATCGTAAAGTAGCATATGAGATTGCTAAGAAATCAATAGTTTTGCTAAAGAATAATGGAGTATTACCGT
>JAWAPI010000083.1:0-4426 GCA_038894495.1 Desulfurococcaceae archaeon | reverse complement strand
ACTTGCAACCGCCATTTTATCTCTTGTCCCACCCTGGAGTAGGGTGATGACAATCGAAGACGCACCTGAGATTAAAATACCTATTGAATACTGGACACGGACAACTATCCGTGAATATGGAGAACAAAAGATCGGGGTTTTTGATCTCGTAAAAACTAGTATAAGATTATCACTAGATTATATAATCATAGGTGAGATAAGAGGTGAGGAGGCGAGAGAATGGGCTAATGCTATTTTACTAGGTCATGGTGCCATAACTACATTTCACGCTGAGAGCCCTGAATCTGCTTTAATAAGACTCGTTTCACCACCTATATCAGTAGACCCACAGGTCGTAAACTTACTAAATGTATTTATTAAGACAAATCTAATAGAGGTACACCCGGGTAGACAAGTATATAGGCATGAAGTTTACGTGCACGAAGACGCGCGTGTTAAGCCTTTATTTATATACGACAGAGTCCTTGATAGAATAGTTCTTAGCGCGCAATATAGAGAGAAAGATATACTTAGTGAATTAAAATTCATTGAGAAAGTATGTAATGCAAGAAGAGTTAGTAAAGATACTCTGAAAGAGGAGTATAAAGCAATGATCAATACTTTGACCTCTATTTATAAAGAATATAGTTCATTGGATCCATTGCTGGATAAACCATCTTATATAGATCTACCGAGAATATTGTACAACAAGCTATACACATATCTAACATTGAGAGCTAAGAGTGATTAGAGAAGAGATATATGGATTCATTGAAACGCTCAATAAAGTATTTTATCTTCGAGGTCGTCTCTTCTACAGGGTTAGCGTCCACGCTAATCGCTCTCTTATTGTATCTAGTAATTCTCAAGCTATACGAATTCCTAAACCCTCTGGTTGTGGTCGTCTCATTGATCGCCGTGATTATTGTCTCCGTTATACCTTTTTCTAAGCATGTCGAATCCAAATATCATAAGTTAATGTTAAACAAATTCATTTTATCAGGGCGAGGACTTAGCACTAGAAAAATCAAGATCGTGTTGGAGACCACTAGAATAATAATAGTTGTTTTAATTGCAAATACATCATTACTTGTTACTGTTGGATCTCCCTCTGTATGTGTTATAGGCTTGATAAATCTACTTCTATTATTATTATTAATAATAATCCTTCTCGCTCCAATCATGCTAATTCAATTATGGATTTCCCAGAGAAGAACAAATTCAGAGGTCGAGATTCCATACATTATTGTTTTGCTCCGCGTGCTCTCCACGCTAAAAATTCCCTTATACCAAATGCTACAGGTACTCGAAAACAGCGCGTGCCTGAGTGCATTTCCAAGAGAGCTGAGCCTAGCAAGAAAAATCTCCGCTGTGTCATCTAAATCGCTTATAACCACATTACAAGAGATCACGAACAAACATCCATCAAGACTCGTTAGAGACTTATTATCACGAATATTTAATTCGGCATCATCGATAGGTGATGTGAAAGAGATCATAGATGGAGTATTCGCTAATGTATTTCAATGGTACGAATCAAGAATATTAAGCTTAACGGATAAGTTCACCATGATCACGGGAACAGCTATATTCATATACTTCTTTATTCCATTGATAGCGTCCTCCATTATTCCTATATTTATAGGGAATTACACGTATTTCTCACTCATTCCAATCATAGGTGCCCAGATCTTGGCTTTTCTTATTCTACATGGTTTGATCTCAAAGGTCTACCCTTCCAGCCTGATTATTAAACCAGCAAAGTCTTTATTTGTTTTAGGTTCATTAATAATAACATTGAACATATCCTTGATAATTGCGCAGGTTCTATTGATCGTGAACAGGGTAATTGTCTTAAAATACGAATATCTTTTCATAGTTCAAATCACTACCTTTACTCCTATGTTATTTATAACTGAGAGATTTCTCTCCACGAGAAACTTTTATGACAAGTTCATTGAAGTGGCTTCTGATGCATTAAATCTATCCGCTAGTACGGGTGAAAACCCAGTTACCACGCTCATAGAGACTGCTAATAAATATGGTAAGAAAATGCTTTTCTTCACCAGGGCTCTCGTAAATAGCTATGTCTCAGAATCCTTGAGAGCAAGCTTTATAAAGAGAGCTCCTACTCTCTATCACGCGTCATTCATAGAGTCCTTGATTATAATATTCGAGCATGGATGGACAATTGATTCGATCAAAGGCTTAACACTATATTATGGAAAACTTAGACCACTAATTGATAGATTAAAAGGGTTTTCAACTACTCTTGAATATATCTTGATCTCTCTTGCCAGTTTAATGGGTGGTTTCCTTGAATACATGAGAAAAATATATCTGAGTATTACAGAACTGTACTCAGAACCCTTAGGTTTCACTTATCAATCAGCTACAATTCGAGTAGATCCTGTATTATTCCACGGGCTTGATTGCATTATTTTATTATCATTTATCATGGTCTCCATGGTAATTGGGAAAACAAGAGGGGGTTCTGTGATGTATATGTTCAGATCAGCGTTATTGATGCTTGTAATTTATACAGTATCTAAGATTATCATAGATACATTGTTGTCATAATTGACTATATAGTTTTCTTGATGTAATCCACTATGTCTCCTATACATAATTGAATATCTTCTCTTGTCATCACAACTGGTTCTTTGAACCTTCGATATGAAACTATCAAGAAGTCGTATTTGTTCCCTTTCATTACTCTTTTTATCTTAAATGTGAGATCAGAGAGTGAAGCCTCGTCTCTACATCTATGAACATTGGTACAATTCAGTATCCTGAGCACGCCTATTCCGAGATGCTTCATGTATAGTAATTGGTTATAAAGAGCTATGTAGTACTTTCTATAGGAGTCAGTCTTTATCACATGTGAACCGTGGAATACAACTATGTCTGGCTTGATTTTATTGATTAAGTCTAGCTCGCGCAATGAGAGCTCACTTATGCTCTGTGCATATGGGTTGAGGCTCTTTATGATCAAGTGTTCCCTTATAATCTTCTCGGCTTTCTTATGATCAATTCCATGATCCAGTAAGATTTTAACAATGCTTTCCGTAATGGTGTGGGGTGATGATATATAGCTAATCACAAGTCCTTTGAGATTATATCTTAGTAAGAATCCAAGAAGAACCAATAAAACTGTATCACCGTAAATTGACTCCTGTGGATAGAACACATTTACAAAGAAATCCTTGTAAACATGTCCTATTTTGTGAGCCAATGTCTCACAAGGGAATTCTAGTTCTTCTTTTTCATGTGGAAGCTCCTCTAGTAATGTAGGGGCGTGAACAAATACACCTCTACTCTCACTAATTGAGAAAGGTACCTCGACTATGTATAGTGGTTTTCCACGTGTTTTCCTTAATTCTAGGTTTCTAATTAAGAAACCGTCTTCTATTCTGTGTTTTAAAACAATCACAGCATCAGCTATAAACTCTGTTGTTAAGTACTCGGGTATTTGAGCACCGTATGGTAGCTCAGATATTAGCACTAATAATCCATTATTCATTAAAGGTATCTGGTAGAAATAGTTAAGCAGGTATGCTCTTCTCTCTGCATTGTCTTTTAAAGGCTCTAGTAAAGCTGAGATAGAGTCAACTATTACAAGATCGTATCCTTCCCCCAGGTTTTTACCTATTGTGTCTATAATTCCTCTAATATCAAGTGATATTGGTAAGCGAATGAATCTTAGACTACCTCTTCTCTCGGCTTGATCCATGTGTATACCGAATTTCTCCATGTTTTTGAAGAGCTTTTCTTTGTCCTCGTAAACGGTGACGAATAAACAATTGTGCCCAATGAGCGTGTTGTAGTAACAGATCATACTCGCAAGCGTTGTTTTACCAGCACCTGGGTGCCCGGAGATCAATAGCGTGTATGGTCCTTGTATCTCACCAAGTAGTTTATTTAGTCCATCTACTCCTAATTCAAATGCTTTGCGACTACGATCTCTAGGTTCGAGTCTATTGATCTCACTCAATTCTGCACACCTGAAGCTTGTTTTTTGCTAATTCTCCTCTCAAACAATTGTTTTATGATCTTAACAAATTCTTCGTCTCTGCCTTGTTTTATTAGCTCCCATAGATCGTCTGTTATGCCACTAGTGCTTAGAGCCTCCTCTATCGGGGTTAGAAAAAGCAGTTTGAGAATTATTTTAGATGATTCTTCATCGCCTCGCTGTATCTTTTTTACAATATCTACTAATTTACTTGGATGGGATAACAATAATGAATTGCAATCTAATCCATGTTCTTTAAAACAAATTATATTATAAAAAGCTACTACTCCTGGGGCTTTTCTATCTTGATAAGTCTCGATTTCTTTTCTCAAGAGATCGAGTTCAACCACCATTACACCTCTTCTAACACAAGGTGTGAGAGTTAGATTGTGAATTAATTTGATCAAGGATGGGAAAGAATGGGCTTTGCGTATA
>JAWAPI010000082.1:0-4476 GCA_038894495.1 Desulfurococcaceae archaeon | reverse complement strand
AATCTTTACAGTGTTTTCGAAAGAAATCTAAAGGACTTTGTCAGCTTACTAGAGCTCTCGTGTTCTCTTGGCTTAACTATATTTAGGCTTGGATCAGATTTTATTCCATTCGCTTCAAATGAGAGATTTCAGAGAGAATGGCTAGATGATATTGAGGCTAAGCTGAGAAAGCTTTCTTCATTAATAATGGAGCTTGGTATTAGGGTAACGATGCATCCTGGTCAATTCGTTGTATTGAGTAGTCCCCGCCCCGATGTAGTCTATAGATCACTTAGAGAACTAGAATATCATTTCTGGGTTCTTGACACGCTAGAGCTAGGTAGAGAGAGCATAGTAGTTGTTCATGTCGGTGGAGTTTATGGAGATAAGAGAGAATCAATGAATAGGTTCATGAAAGTAGTGAGAGAGAATGACTGGCTAGTTAGGAGACTTGCTATTGAAAACGATGAGAGATACTACAATGTAGCGGATGTTGTTAAGCTTGGAGAGGAGCTTGGGTTACCAGTGGTGTTCGACTACTATCATCATGTCCTCAACCCCTCTAGCTTCAACATAGATAAGCTCGTAGATACATGGAGTGGTGTAATCCCCGAGTTCCACTTATCCTCTAAGCCAGCGCGGAGTCATCGTTTTGGAGAACACGGTGATTATGTAGAAGTAGGAGATTTCAAAGGGCTTATGGATATCTGGGGTGGTAGAGGCTTCTTAGACGTGATCATTGAAGCCAAGAAAAAAGAAAAAGCGATCGAGAAGCTATTAGATGAGCTTAGTCGAATTGGAGTAACTCTACGTAAGCCGAGATGCTACAAGCAACAGCGATCTATTCATTGGGGTGGATAACTCATAGTGATTACTCCCTCTTGTTAAAGTCCTCGAGATGGTTTTAACTAATAATCACGTGATCTCTATCTTAGTGCATACTCTTTAGGCTTCTCCCACTCAGCAATAGGACCTTCTACTAGGTAAAATACAGGGTTTAACTCAGGGGTCTCTATATCTCTTAGTTTTTCAACTTGTGTTGGTTCTCGTCTCTTGAGCTTATATATTAGTAATCTTAACTCGTATATCGCCTGACCCGTGGTTATGGGTATAAGTGCCTTAAGGCTCTCATCGTATTTTCTGATTCTTTCCTTGTTAAACCTATATCCTCTACTCCATCCCTCTAGGTATACGTGAAATAGATATGTCCCAATAGCTAGTAAGGGGTCAGGGCTCGCCTTGAATCTAACTAACTGTGGGTGTTTTACGTAGCCCCTGGTCTTGCCCTCCAACACTCTCTGTGCTAGTAACCCCTCTCTCCAGAGAGCTATTAACCCAACTCTATCAAGGTATTTTGGGTGAATAGACCATAATCTCAATCTTCACCATCTTCTAAGGCTTTTAATAGCTGATTTAATTAGAAACCCTTATATAGAGGTATAAAGTATTAACGCTTGTTTTTACATTGTCTCTCCGTGCTCAATGGTGTTTTTAACTAGTGAGCTAAGACATAGATAATTTCTCTACGTAGTCTCTAAGCGTTTTTACTGATTCACTTCTTAGTAGGTTCTTTCCTTCAAGCAGAGTAGACATTATTTTCTTAACTACTCTCTTTATATTTCTCTCTGTGAGCGCTTTTAATACTTCTTCTTGCTTAATACTCTTCACATTGACTTCTATTAGTTTACCTACAATTGTACTTGCTGTTCTCCATGCTCCATGTAAGCTCAATTGATTCAGCACTACTTCTTCTAATCTTTTTCTACAATTATCGATCTCTAGTACTATTTCACCTCGTTGATCACCAAGTAGTCTCGAGAGCTCGTGTGCAAGCCCCTCACATGTTAAAAGAGCAGCTGACTTAGCATCGTTTAAGTACTTCGCGTTCATCGCATCTTGGTAATAGTCTGATTCAAGCTCTGCTATGACAGGGTTCTCCGGGTCATCGGTGTCTATGAATGCGAAGTATGATCTAATGTCTAGTCTTCTCCTAGCTTCATCATAGAGCTCTCCTAGTCTCCTAGGCTCTATCAAGGAAGGGGTCTCATAATCTAGTAGTTTCCTCGTCTCGCTCCACGTGTATATTTTTCCACTGGGATCCCTTGCTATTAATAAATATAATTTGTATTTCTCGGGCTCGACTCCAATAGGGTATGGTGGCTTTGTTATAGCCGGCTCCGGTCCCTCGAGCACAAAGGTGAAAGTCCAGTTCTTGTACTTAGCTAGTTTCTCGTATAATCCATCTCTACTTGCTATTTTATCAGCGAGTTCAACGTATGGGTTTGATATAGTTTCAACCGGGTCTACTACTAGTTGTTTCCTCGAGTAGTACATGTTGTGTAATGTATACCTAGTCGCGAAGATCCATTGGTTTATTAATGGGTTATAATATGCTGTGAGATGCCATCCATCTACCCTGGTAGTCACCTCTCTTGGTGTTTTATCTTGGTATTCTATGGGTGATAGTCCAGGTGATTTATTATAGCTTAGTGGTTTATTGAATGGATATGCTAGTGTCTCTCGGGGTTTCTCTTTTTCGAATAGAATTATAGTTCCATGAACGTGTAATGCTAGCGGGAATAATCTAAGTGGAGTATTAGTTCTCCATGTGTATATGCAGAGAGAGTAGTCTCCACTACGAGCACACTTCTTTTCAACAAGGTTTCTAAAGATATACCGGTACCTATCTTGCACCACGCTCAGTTTCCGCGTGGGTTGACCTAGTAGCTCACCTATGTGTTTAACCTCGTTTTCAGTAGGTTGATAACTCTCGAAGTCAACTCTATACATGAATTCTTCAACGAGATAAACACGATTCAAAAGATATACACCTTGCTAGGCGAGCTCTACTATGAAATATAGCTTAGTTGGGATAATTAGTTGAGAATCTCTGTATATAGCCGTGGAGAACACTATTGGATTCTCACCGTGTTAGATAGAGAGTCAGCGATCAAGGGCATCTTCACTGATCGGGTAAACCCCTGCTTTCATCACGTCTTGTCGAGTACTATGCACTTACCCTACATGACATTATCTTAAATCACTTATATATCACTTTAATATCTTGTCAATAGAACACGGGGTGAATATTACGCTAAGCTCCCTGCCACAGCTTAGATAAACAAGTAAAATATGCACCCATGCTCATGGCGGAATAACTAGGTCGAGATCTAAATACACTTAGAACACACATAGCCAAGAAAAACATAACTAAGCAATTAATAAGCGATCATAGATTAGATTAGTCACGTGAGGCTCGCACATAAGCTCTAGCCTTTTCCTCCTAGAGAGGTGCTCTTTCTAGCTCCCATGAAACACTATTTTTTCCGAGGTTAACACCTTGGGATTAATCCAGGGATTCTCCACGACTTTATAATACCCGCGGAGAGCAAGATAATCACCATCAGTGTAAATACTAGTAGATGTAACATGGTGTATTTAAAGAACCAGTGTAGTCGAAACATAGACAACCTGGAGTCAGGGATGTCGAGGTGTGAGAGTCACATAGGTTTTTATGACAACTATACCCATAGTAGGTTTTTAAACAAAAACAGTTAGACAAACATAATTTATTTTTTATTAGTCGAAAGACTTAAATATCGATCCTTACTCATTAAGTATAAGACAATGATGAGGGGTTTAAATATGGATAAACACATATATCTATCAATAATAATAGTATTACTAGGAGCAATAGCAACAGCAAGTCTCTTTGTCTACTACCCGCTCACAATACAGATAACTCCACAACAACCAGGTGTTATATTCGAAGCAGGTAGTAACGCGGGTGGAGGAGATATAGGGGAAAATACCATAGGTGTAGCTCTAGGAGACAATAAAACATCAGCAGAGATAATAATTCATCCAACCTACCAGGAGAACTACTATAAGGACATCCTGAGGATCACTAACAACGACGACGAGGAAATGAAAGTCTATATAATGTTCACCTATCGTGACATCAATTTACCGGGAGAGAGTGTTGTTAAGCTCTTCATATACAAAGAAGACAACACACTGGTTAATGAGTTAGATATAACTAACCCATCACTTAACTCAATAACATTGATCGGCGATATATCGAGTGGCGAGACATGGCAGGTAGATATATACGTATATATACCTGAGGGCAAAAGCATCGAGGGAGCATCTTATACAGCGCAGGCTAAGCTAATATATACTCCGTCATCCACGGAGACACCTCCAGTTACACCATCTAGTGGTAGGTAGTAGAGGGTTTAATCATTGAGTCTTAAACCAAGGTCTTTTTTTCATAATTCCCTTGGTTTCTTCTCGAGAACGATTCTCATGGTTATACTTATCTTCATTGCTCTTACCTATCTCTCTCGCACTGGGCTCCTTAATCCCCTAGGAGTCTCGATTATTATCTCAAATAGTATGGAGCCTTCTCTACGTAGAATGGATATGGTAGTCTATATTAACACCAACTACACGGTTGGAGATGTAGTAGTATATTGTATAACACCAAGTCACTGT
>JAWAPI010000081.1:0-4490 GCA_038894495.1 Desulfurococcaceae archaeon | reverse complement strand
TCCTCTATATTGGCCCAGAAATCTTCCTCGTCAAGATGTGGACCTGTCTCTACATAATCTATGTTTAGGCTACTTAGAATATTTCTAATATGCTTGTTAAATTTTATGTTAATGCAATACTTGAAATTAGGGTTTGCTTGTATAGCTATAAGCAATATGCGTGCTACATGTCTACTTCCACCATATATAGGCTCCCCGTAGTATGTTACACCATATGCTGTTTTCACTATTCTACCAGTTAATCCTATTATTCCACTTATATTACTTGGCTTACTCGGTGCATATACTAAATTTGACCCTACCTCGGGTACTAGTTTATCAAGCCCTTTGATATTTAGGAGTTTTAATAAAATGCTTTTATAGTGCTCTAACTCTGGCTCGCGGAATTCGCCTGAAATACATATTTTTGATAAATGTCTCCTAGTATTGCAAAGAGATCCCAGTGCTAATTGATTAATTACCGAGTATGACGTTGATATAAACCTCTCATAGTCATCTTCGGTGATTATACTCACAAGTATATCTACATAGTGGTTAACTACTTCTCTAGGTATCTTGAGCTTATCTAGCTCCTGGTAGTAGTTATCTAGTGGTTTACGAAGGATCTTACTAATCATCGGTTGTGTTACTTCGAGATATCGAGAGATCTTTCTCTGGCTTACACCGATTTTGTTTAATCTATGTGCTATGATACCTCTTAATGCTATCAGTATTTTCGATGAGATCAACTCGTGTGTTAGCATTTAAAGCACCATCACTACTCATATATATCTTGTTTCTAGGTTTATCTAGTTTATTTGAAACCATATCAGCAAGGTTCAATATCTCTTTTAAGACCCTGATCTCCGGGTTGAAAACCTCTTCGTATTTCTCCATTTCATTTATTAACCATACAACTTTGTCAAGAACATTGAATACAATGTTCTTGAAAATTTCTTTATCTGCGTTCGTGAAGCCTTCTTTTACAAGGAGGCGTTTAAGTGTATCTACAATAGATCTTGGTTCTATGCTCCTGTATTTTATTAATATAGATTTAATGACAGGATCTTCTAGCTGCGCTCCATATTGATCGCTTAGAATACTTCTCACAGCATCAACATCTACAAATCTCCACCATGTTTGATTACTTGATGAGTATGATTTCTCTACGATCCTATATTCTTTCTCCATTATTCTCAATATATTGATGGGATTATAGTTTAACCCTATCGATGTTAGACGAAGAACAAGGTGCTTGAAGCTAAAATCTCCGAGTTTATGATCTACGTTAGGATCTTGCGAAATATCATAAGCAGCTTTTAAAACCAATAATCCTTTCTCACCGTATTTCTCAAGGAAAAGCATTATTCTCTCGTAAGCATTAAGATTAATCAAGTAAACTTCACCACTTATTACTTTAGGGGTATTACGATATTTATTTGTTTTCCACAAGACATTAATGTTGGGTATTACCAAGATGAGTATAGTTATCGAAGTTAGAGATGTATATAAAAACTATGGTAAATTAACGGCTTTGAGAGGAGTTTCAATGACCGTAAAGGAGGGAGAGATCTATGGCCTGGTAGGGCCTAATGGAGCTGGAAAGACAACTCTTCTCAGGATTATATCGGGACTCGCAAAGCCCACAGCAGGCAGTGTAAGGGTTCTAGGCTTAGACCCTTATAGATACTTCGATAAAACGAGAGATATAATTGGCTACTTACCAGAGGAGGCAGGAACCTATGATCTTCTCAGTGGATATGAACATTTATTACTTTTCTCGAGATTGTATAATTTACCTAATTCAACTATAACATATGGAGTTGAGTTAGCAAACCTTGGGGATAGATTAAGAGATCAATCGAAGAACTATAGTAAAGGAATGAAGCGAAGACTCCTACTTGCAATGGTTCTGATGCGTAAACCAAAGGTAGCTCTCTTAGATGAGCCAACAGCGGGATTAGATGTTCATGCAAGCTTATCTATAAGGAGATCAATTCGCAAGTACGTAGATGAAACTGGCGCATCTGTAATTGTCAGCAGTCATAACATGCTTGAGATAGAGTATCTCTGTGACAGGGTGGGATTGATACATAGAGGACATATAGTAGCTGAGGGAGGAGTTGAGGAACTACTCTATAGATATAATGCTAAGAATTTAGAAGAGGTTTTCGAGAAATTAGCAGGTGATAACCCATGATTCGACTAAGTGTATTTAAAACCCTGATGTGGAAGGAGGTCAAAGAGATTACCAGGGATAGAAAACTCGTTGTTACTACAATTATTATTCCACTATTGTCGCTCCCCGCTATTGCGGTCTTAACTGCTTTACTACTATATTATCAACCCGTTGTTATAGCCATTGTGAACAGCGATGTAGAGAGTGGATATAGTGCTTGGTTTGTTGAAAACTTATCTAGAATACTTAGCTTAAAGGGTTATCTAGTGAATACAACTAGTGATTTAAACAGTGTGCTCCAAAATTTATCTATTGATTTAATAGTGGTTGTTCCCACGGGGTTTTCTAATAACATTACTAGTTTCCATGATATAGCATACGTTGAGATCATAAAGAGAACCGGTGTCTCTAGTGAAAGAGTTGACAAAGCAGAGCAAGATGTTAGAAGCATTATCTCTATTTTATCGAATTCAATATCTGAAATGAAAATCAAGACGCTTGCTGAGAAAGCTGGAGTTAGTGTGAATGTTGATTCTATAAGGAACCCAATTCAAGTCAAAGTCCCCGTTTACGTTGGACCTATGGGAGAGCCGGTTAAACCAGAAGATGTTTTAAGACCATTTATAGCGAGATTGTTGATACTAAGCTTTACGTTCATAGTTACTCCGGCTTCATCTTATATAGTTGACGGTATAGTGGGCGAGCGGGAGAGAAAGACAATTGAGATGTTGATGGCATCAACAGCTGGTCTTAGGGTCTTATTAGTATCTAAATTAGTTGCATCCACGATAATAGGTGTTCTAGCCTCAGCAGCGGATTTAATTGGCTTGTTCATATATTTTGGTCTATTAATATATGCTTTTGGCGAATGGTTTGCTTTATTATTTGATCTAGGATTAATAGCTGTACACGTTGTCACCGCTTTCTTCTCTATTTTGGTCACAGTGTCTGTTTCGATGCCATTCATTACAAGGACAAGAGGTATTAAAACAGCGAGTAACATTGCTAGCTTAATGACACTTATTGGGCTTGCATTTTTCTTAACTGGCTGGATAGTTGACTTTTATAAACTACCAAGTGAGATAGTTAACTGGCTTAAGCTTATCCCGTATACGCATAGTGTTCTCTCTGTTCAGAGCTATGTATATAGAGATTATGCTACATCATTAATTAGTATACTTATACTAGCTACTTCTTCACTTGTCATTTTGGCTATTTCGCTTAAATCACTAGAAAGGGAAAAGGTGTTACTAGCTGGATAGCTATATCTAGTGGTATATATGGATATATGTAAGCTTTTAGACTTAATTGAGAAGGAGTATTTACCGAGAGCTAGATGGTGGCCTTGGAAGAACACTACGAGGAAGATTAATCTAGTTGACTATGACCAATACAATAACTCATTGTTCTTTCTAATAGAGTCAAGTAACCACATGTTTCAACTCCCACTGGTGAGAGTTAATGCTATTCCAAATACTCTTAGAGATCGAGGTTTCTGTATAGAGAGTGATTGCTTCGTAGAGGCCGAGTACACTGAGTTTTACTTGTATTTTTTCTATAAATTAAGTAAGAGTAGGTTTAAATTGGTAGATGAAAAGGTTGCAACGGTAGAAGTATATAGAGCAGAGCCTATAACCTTGGAGTCAACAAATGCGATCAGTTTATATGAATCGAATATTGGGAGAATAGTTCTTAAGAGCTACAGGCTTCTACCAGAGGTGAACTTGGAGGTAAAGATACTCGAGAGACTAACAGAGTTAAGATACAGGTATATCCCGCGAATCCATGGATTTCTATACTATAATGATATGGCATCGGGTATTCTTCTCATGGATTATATAAAGGGGAAGGGTGACGGTGGAGCACCATTTTATCAAAGCTTTGCAAGGTACTTGAGTGGAGATGAATTAGCTCACGAACGTGGATTATCAGTGAAGCTTGGTGCTATTGTAGGGGGACTACATATATTCCTAAATGAGAAATCCATGGATTCTTTCTTTGGAGTTGAAGAAGTATCGGAGATCGATGTTTCAAAGTGGACTCGTAGATTACATAGAATGTATAATAATGGCTTAAAAAGACTCGATAAGATCTCCTATTCCCTAGATCGTGAGAATAGAGAGGAAATAGATTACTGGAGGAGCGTTGTTGAACAAGAACATAAAATAGTCTACGATGCAATATCAAAAATCGATAAACATGGTAATATATACTATAAAGCAAGAACACATCAAGATCTACACTTGGCGCAGATGATCTACACTGGAGATCGATTCGTGGACTTTGTAATAACTGATTTCGAGGGAGAACCAGGTAGAAGTAGCGAAGAAAG
>JAWAPI010000080.1:0-4544 GCA_038894495.1 Desulfurococcaceae archaeon | reverse complement strand
TAGTTTTATATTTAGGTAATGACACACTAGTGGATAATGCAAGCGCGATTCTATCAAGTCCAAGAGCGAGGCCAGTAGAGTGCTCAAAAGCTCCGCCATATACAATGGTTAATCCATCGTATCTACCACCACCTCCAATACTTGGAAAGCTCTCTTGACCATGCAACTTATACTCGAATATCAAACCAGTATAATATGCTAATCCCCTTACAAGGCGTGGTTGGAAGTTTATACTGTATCCAAGCTCTCGTAGTGATTTAATAAGTTCATATAATCTTCGCTGCTCCATTGAAATAACCATGTATTGTTCACCTAGAAATTCTCGATTCTCATGTATTAAGGACTCTACTCTCTCTAAGTCATTTGTTTCTAGTATTCGCTTGAAAACATCTACATTGTCACCTATTTTCTCAGCAAGTATATTTAATGCCTCGTTAACCATGTCTTTGTCAATTAAATGCAAGATATGGTCCTGTAGCTCCTCGCTTAGTCCATATCTCTTCATGAAACCTCTGTATAACGCTACGTTGCCTACTTCATAACGGTGTTTTAAGCCAATCTTATCTAGGAACTCGCTGGCTGTCATAGCTACTAGAATATCTGCGCTAGCATCTGGATCACCTATTATTTCCAAGCCGCCTTGCCAGAACTCTCTATATCTAGCATACTGTGGTTCTTCATACCTGTAACATTGAGCTAAATAATATAATCTTATCGGCTTTGGATAACTCCTCATATGTCTAAGATATACTCTGATAATACTAGCAGTAACCTCTGGTCTCAAAGCAAGTAAGCGTCCTCCCTTATCCTCGAACACATACATAGACTTCCTGATCTCCTCTCCGCTCTTAGCCTCAAAAAGAGAGAAATACTCAACAGTAGGGGTTATTATCGGCTGAAAACCTCTCCTTCTAGCTGTCTCTCTAAATTCCTGGAATAAATACTCGTATAATTCTGCCTCTTCGTCAATGATATCTCTCATACCCCTAGGTGGATTAAACTCCGTCATCTCGATCTCCTCTTAAATCTGTTGTTATCAAGTCATAGTATGTTAGTTCCCCATGTAAACTAACAATAGCTATCGTTGCCTCAAGGTCGTTACGCCTAGCCTCCTCAGCTATAGTTCTAAGTGAATTTATCTCAACACTATATTTCTCCTCGAGAACATAAACTAATCTAAGTTCACCTGCTTTATCTTTAACCAAGAACTTCATGGGTTCTAAGACGCGAACTCTTCGCCCGCGATCTCTAAGATCCTTGTACACCGATAACATAGGCCAGAAATACCTGTCAAAGCATTCACTTCTCATTTTCATTAATTCTTCTAATGAGGCTACATCCTTGTCACCTATCATGACTACTAGCTTACCCTGAGATAATAGGTATGCCATCTCGACGAGATCTAATACTAGCTTGTCACCATGGTATCTCCCATACCATCTCTCAGCTAACTCATCAGCTATTGGGGACTTAGTTAGATATCCATTACATATTTCTACATCGAAAATTGCAATCATATAAATCCCCATAGTTCAGATCTAAGCACCTCTAGTATTCGGGTAATCCTCTCTCAACCAACCTAATCATTACATATTCCATTGGTAGATATTCTAGGATTTTATCAAAAACATTCTCTGAGTCAAATAAATCCATAAGCAATAGCTTACCACGTTGTTGAACATAGATGAATCCATTTTGACATATATAAATATCTAGCCCGGTATCCATTGATCCTGGTATTCCATTTAATTTACGACATATTCTTTCAAGGGAACCTAGTATTCTATTCTTTGTCTCGGTATCTAGGTTTAATATATCAATCAATAAATGCTTAACGCTAGTCATTAAATCATTACCTCGTTTATGTACTCCATAATATTATTCCTCTTCGTGATAACTATTTTTACTCCTATATCTCGTAGTATTTCTTCATTCTCTTCTGAGATCCCCTTAGTAACAATTACCCATGGATCATATTCCTCAGCTAGGTCTTCTAAAATAAGAGGATCACTTGGTTTTCTAACAATGCCAATTATTTTTCTTAAATCCATATCGTAGACTACGAGATCAACTGCTTCTTCATATGTAACAATTAAATTATTTTTGCAAGTTAATATAATTGAACCCAATATTAGCCTACCTTGATTACAGCTATGTGAGAATACAGTTACGGTGACTTATAAGTGATTATTAACACAGAGAGAGTAAATCTCATTGCCTCAAAGCTTAAAGAGATAAAACCCTATTTAGAACACTTAAAAGCCCTTGATCCACAATATAAAGCCGTGAAGACGCTAGTTGAATTACGTGGGAGCAACATAGCTTCTCTTCTCTCTATATTAAATGCTTTAATAAGTTACCAGCTTTGCAGCCCTGGCGAGGAATATTGGTTAAATTTCTCAAGCTACTTTTCGAATAGCAACATAACAATAAGTGAATCGAGTTTCAGGGACTTTTTACTCAGTATTGAATGCACAAAGTCCCTTGATCAAAAGACCAGAAGAGTTGGAAAAATTCTATCTTCTCACATTTCTAAGAAACTACTTGAACAAGGTGATATATATTGTAGTAATATCAATACTCTTATAGATGAACTCGCGGGAATACTAAAAGCCAATAAGGATAGTAAAACAATAGTTTTCGCGGCAAAAATGTATTCTTACTTCTGCGAAACAGTCAGATCTAATGCAGTATATCATTACGTAAAGATCCCCATTGACTATAGAAATAGCCTTTTAACTCTAACTAGCTGTATGGTGTCAATACCATTCAAAAAAGATCTAAAAGAATGTGCAAGGGAACTCACAAGATCACCACATGCTAAAACACTCCAAGCTTTATGGGGAAGAATATGTGAAATATCAGGCATTCAATGTCTAGATCTAGATATATTTACATGGCTGTTTACAGGTGTAGCAATAGAATCAAGATTTAACCCAGAGAAGACGACTAGTTTATTTAGGTATAAATATGGAGCTGAAATATCCATTGATGTGGTAAAAACCCTACTCGAGTGTGCTAATAGATATGTGTAATATAAGTAAACTCGAGATCTTACAATCTATTGTAAAAACACTCTATGACAACTCAATTGAACATGGTTTACCACATGTGAACAGGGTTTACAAATGGATTATCAAGATAGTTAAAGAGGAAGGCATAGATTTAGATCCTGTTCTACTAAAATTAACAGCCTTACTACATGATATTGGTAGGTATATTGGTGAACCGCATGCATACTACTCTGCTGCATTAGCGGAGGAACTACTCAAGGAATCCCAGTGTGGTGTTGACTTCATAAATCAAGTAATAACAGCTGTTAAACAACATAGCTATAGTTACTCCCCTGGCCTCCAAGAGCCAAGTAAACTTGGAAGAATACTTAGCGATGCCGATAAATTAGACGCTCTTGGATTAATTGGGTTTCTCAGAGTATTTATCTATGGAGAGAGAAGAAATAGATCACTAGATTATACTATGCAACATTTCGATGAGAAGATCCTAAAGCTACCAAGTTTTTTAAACTACAACTATTCTCGAAGAGTAGCTAGGAAGTACGTGGAGAGAGTGAGATTACTACTTGACATGCTTAGAGAGGAACTTGCCGAATTAAATAGCTAGGTTTCAAAGGAGCTTAACGCGGACATCAATATTGTTATCTCACTTGCCCAATCAAATACATAACCACTTTTCCTAAGTTGAGCATCCAGCTCATACATGTTCTTCAAACACTCTGATGTTGTGGAGAACCTACACTCCTCTATTTTCTTGACTTTATCCTTTAGAGAACTTGGTATTTGCGTTTTAATCAAATCGATGTAGAATGCTAGTAGTGCACTCTCAGGGTTCTTGTACTCCTTGTTTAAGTCAACTATTCTCTTTAAGTAACCAAAGAGAGCTGTTTCACGAGAATCTATTAATAAGAATCCACGCCATCTCGAACTCAGAACTCTAAATATGTCATTGAATGATACACCTGATTTCAGCAAAGCTATTTGGGTATAGCCTGTTGATTGTAAGTGACTATACATATCTTCTCTACCAATTGTTTTCAACGTTTCTACAAACTGCTTTAGATCACTCCATTTATTAACAGCATTTATTGTGTCAAGCGCTCTTTTAAACTTACTACTTTCTTGAATAATGCTTTCAACCTCGCCAAGCTTAATAGAGAACCCAAGAACTATCAATGGAATGATATATTGTGGATGAGTTGAACTACACTCCCTATAGGTGTCTCGTAGGGCGCTAGCGTATAACCTACCATAGTCTACTCCCGTGGCGCTTATCTCTCCTTTCCTAATCATTTCACCTAATTGAAGAGATTCAACTATGTGATCAAATGACACAATGAGGTTGCATGTTATCTCATCAATAATTCTATTAGCTACTAATCTATGAAATCCACCTGGTTTGATGTAAGTATTTAAACCAAGTAAGGCTCCTTTAACTAGGTCTTTCGCGATTTGAATATACTCTTTCATCTCAATACCCATTATATTTTTCACGATAACTCCACTATATTTTAATCTCAACTAGTTTCC
>JAWAPI010000079.1:0-4716 GCA_038894495.1 Desulfurococcaceae archaeon | reverse complement strand
CAAATCCCGCTGTTGTATTTGCACATGATGGTGATGCAGATAGATTAGCTATAATAGATCCTCTTCATGGTTTTATAAGGCAAGACAGGGTGCTTGCCTTCTATGCGAAGAAAATCCTTGAAGAACGAAGAGGACATATAGTTGTCAGTATTGATACAGGGCTCGTAGTAGAGGATGTAGTGTACAGTAATGGAGGCACACTTGAGAGATATCCTCTTGGTAAAACACATGAACGTGTCAAAGAGATCGGGTTGAGCAATGTTGTAATGGCGGGTGAACCATGGAAACTAATTTACACTAAATGGGGGCCATGGGTGGATGGTTTACTACAAGTAGCACTAATTACTAAGGCAATTGTAGAGTCTGGTAAACCACTTGTTAGAGTTATAGAAGAAGAGGGGATTCCGGATTATCCCTGGGATAGAAGAAGTTATAAGATAACACCCTTGGAGATAAGGGAAATAGTCTACGAGGAGATCGTTCGCGAGATGTTATCGCTTTTGGGAGACCCGCTTAAAGTGGTCGATATTGATGGCCATAGATTCGAGTATAAAGATAGATCATGGATATTAGTGAGAAAAAGTGGGACTGAGCCCAAGTTCAGGGTCTATGCTGAGGCATTATCTAAGGATAGACTAATATACATTATTGAGAAAACGGAGAAGCTTATTAAAGAAAGAGTAGAAAAACATGGTGGTAGAATAGTTGAGATCACATATGGATAGTTAATAAGGTGTATAACTTAAAATCAATTGGATACGTCATGGCTATTTACAAACCAGGTAAAGATAGGAAAAAAGCAATTGAAGATGCTTTGAGAGACCTAGACCCTAGTATCAGAGAGATGGCTATCGCTGTTCTCGAAAATATTATCCAAGAGGAGAGAGCTGAAATCTCTAGAGAAGATTTAGCTAAATTAATCGCGAAAATAAAAAAACAGCGTGCTCATCGAGTTTATAAAGCCACTAATTAGAATATTATATTTTTGCCCAACTATCGGGGAGTAATGGTGGAGAGAACTACAAGAACCCTCAAGGTTAGAGAGATAGATGTTAAGTTTACACAACCCTTCATTATAATCAATGAAGAAGATGCCAAGACCCTGGGTATATCAAACGGTAATGTGGTTTTAATAACAATTGGAGATATGTATTATTCAGCTATTGTAATGCTAACTAGAACAATGGTTAACCGAGGAGAAGTTCTTCTACCAATAGATCTCATGAATAAGCTGGGTATACGCGAAGAAGAAGTCGTTGGAATAAAACCTATTGGGTTAGCTCCTAGTTTCAATTCATTGAAAAAGAGGCTTAAAGGAGAAAAATTAAGTGAAGGAGAGTTTATGTTATTGGTGAGAGATGTAATAAATGGAATATACGGAGAGGCCGAGATAGCTGCATTTCTACTATCACAGGTATATAATCCACTTAGTGATATTGAATTAACTTACTTAATAAAAGCAATGGTTGAAACTGGTGCTAAATTAAGATTCGAGGAAACAGTTTATGATATACATAGCATTGGAGGTGTTCCTGGTAATAGTAAAGTTGCATTACTAGCAGTGCCAATAGTAGCAGCGGCAGGTCTACTAATACCTAAAACTAGTAGTAGGGCTATAACAAGCCCAGCTGGAACAGCTGACACGATGGAGGTTCTAGCGAGAGTTGATCTAACAGTCGATGAGATCATCGAGATAGCTAGGAGAGTTAAAGCTACTATAGCGTGGGGTGGTAGATTAAACCTAGCACCTGCAGATGATATATTTGTCAATATCGAGAGAAAACTAGCGATAGATCCAGAGCAGCAAATGATAGCTAGTATATTATCAAAGAAGCTCGCAATGGGAGTTGAAAAACTAGTAATAGATATACCCGTAGGTCAAGGTGCAAAAGTAGTTGACACAAGGCAAGCTGAGACCTTAGCCTCTATTTTCGTTAAACAAGCAGGATTACTTGGCGTAGATATTAAAGTAGCATTAACATATGGAGGGCAACCTATTGGCACAGGTGTAGGACCCGCGCTCGAGGCTAGAGAGGGGCTTAGAACACACATTGATAAAAGAGGAAGTAGAAGCCTAGTTGATAAAGCGCTTCTTCTAGCGGGATTAGTTATTGAGTTATCTGGTAAAGCTCTATCGGGGACAGGCATTGAGATTGCGAGAGAGATATTTCTAGGTGGAAAAGCATATGAGAAATTCAAGCAAATCATAGAGGCTCAAGGTGGAGACCCAAACATAAAGCCGGAGGATATTCCTGTGGGTAAATACACTTTTACGTTGAAATCACCAATAGAAGGAGCAGTCACGCATATCGATAATGCAGCTATATCCCTTATTGCCCGCTCATGTGGTGCTCCATACGATAAAGGAGCTGGAGTGGAGTTTCACGCTAAAGTTGGCTATAGAGTTAATAAGGGAGATCCATTGATTACTCTCTATAGTAATAGTGAGACAAGACTCGATGAGGCTATTACTCTTCTAGGAGAGTATCAACCAATCGTAGTTGAAGGTATGTTACTTAAAACATATCCATAGAGAGTATGTTTTAATCAATAGATCTCAACCCCTTACCTGATTTAAGCTTTTATTTTCACTCCGATGTACATTAAAACAGCGTGGTGCGAATGGACAATTTGAAATACGATGTTGTCGTGATAGGAGCTGGGGTCGCTGGTTTAACAACCTCTCTTAAACTAGCATCTCATGGTTGGAGAGTTGCATTAGTCGAAAGTAAACCTGCTAATAAAATAGGTGATAAGGTGTGCGGAGACGCCATAGGAGCGCATCACTTTGAAGAAGTAGATATACATCCCCCAAGCTCGGTAATAGATCATATTTACAATGGGGTAAAGATATATAGTCCAAGCAGGGAACATAGCATCACAGTGCCGGGAGGCGGAGTTAGTTTGAATAGATTAGCCTTTGGGCAGTGGTTGCTGAAACAAGCGCTTAATAATGGAGTAGAGCTCTACGATCAACATGTATTGATAGATGTTTCCCTAAAGGATGACTATGTTAAAACAATACACGTAAAGAAAGTTGGAGGGGGTAAGAAATACATAGAAGCCGAGGCGTTTATAGACGCATCTGGATATAAACCAGCTATTAGGAGTAGGTTACCAGAGACTTGGCCAATCTCTGAGAGGCCATACACAACAGACTACAACCTTGCATATAGAGAGGTTATTGAAGTAAGCAAGGAAATTATGAAGGACGAGGACAAAGACTATGCACTAATATATATCGATGTAAATATTGCTCCGGGTGGTTACTGGTGGCTATTTCCAAAGAACAAAACTGGAGATATTATCAATGTAGGCTTAGGAGTGATAAACAATGGAGTCAACAATCCGCGATTAAACTATGAGAGATACTTAAGACCACTGTTTAAAGGAAAAATAATACACACAGGTGGGGGCATTGTGCCGACTCGTAGACCATTGCCAACACTAGTATGGAGAAATGTAATAGTAGTAGGTGACGCAGCCTACACAGTTAACCCTGTTCACGGTGGAGGTATTGGTTCATCAATGCTTTCTGCTGCCATTGCAAGTAGGTATTTGAGTAAAGCCCTTGAGATGGGATTTGTCAATGAAAACACACTGTGGGAAGTCAACATAGAGTTCATGAATAAATATGGAGCTAAACAAGCTGGCTTAGATATACTGAGAATGTATATGCAGAAACTCAGTAATGAAGATTACGAGTGGATCATGGAGAAGAAATCCATTGATGGCAGATCAGTGTATGACTTAGGAGTTCAAGGAAACCTCGCCGAGAGAGTTGCTCATGAAATCTCATCTCTAATAAAGCTTCTAGGAAGACCAACCCTTCTCAACGAGCTTAGATTTGTCAGATCATACATGAGCAAGGCTAGAGAGCTGTATTCAAGTGAGTATCCAAAGCATCCAAGTGACTTACCAAGATGGATTAAGAGAGTGGAAGAGTTATTTACAGAGTTCATTGCTAGAGTAGGATTTAATAGAGGATCAGTTGTCAAATGGTAATTATTTGCGGCGGGGTAGATCTATCAGCGAACGAGAGAAAAACCAGTGGTCTATCAATTCTTAAACTAAATGGGAATAACCAAAATATACAACTACAATACATTGGTAAATTCAAAGAAGACCGAGAATTGATTGGGATAATAAAACACAATGGTGTTCAGGCTGTAGCTATAGATTCTCCTCTAACAATGCCAAAACTAGGTAGTTACTATAGGAAGGTGGATCTTAAAATGATAAAAATGGGTTATAGGGTATTACCACCAGCCTGGCCTTCTATGAGGAGGTTAACTGAGAGAGGAATAAGGTTAGCTACAATTCTTAATTCTATGGGGATCACGGTGATTGAAACGCATCCAAGTAGCTGTGTAAAATCAAGTGGATGCGGAACATATGAACACTTACTGCAAATGCTCGGTATTTTGAAAATTCAAAGGGTCTCGAGAGATGAGAAAGATGCTCTTGTATCGGCTCTTTTGTGTCTATATTATATGTTAAAAAACTCAATTATTATTCAAGATGAGGATGGTTCAATCGCATTACTACCGAGAATATGTTAATGTCTCTTTAAATGCTCGAGCTATTACATCACTAACGTAAAGTAGTAAGAATCGTTTATTTACGTGAGATACTACTCGAATCCACCAGGGTATGATTATTGTAGCATCAGAAGCATATAGATGGCCTCCGCCACCTAGAGGAGTGGCAAGAACT
>JAWAPI010000078.1:0-4867 GCA_038894495.1 Desulfurococcaceae archaeon | reverse complement strand
ACGATACATTCTCAATAGAACCTGCATACGAGCTCGGGTATGGACTAAGCTACACGTTGTTCGAGTACTCCGATCTAGAGGTTAGATGCTTTAATGAAAAAATCGTAGTTGAGTTAAGTGTCAAAAATAAAGGAAGGTATCCTGGAAAAGAGGTTGTCCAAGTGTATGTAAGGGCATTGAATAGTAAGTTGAATAGACCCTTCCAAGAACTGAAAGGATTTAATAAGACAAGGTTATTGATGCCAGGTGATGAAGATAGAGTTAGCATTGAGATACCATTAGAATACTTAGCTATCTTTAATGGGACTAAATGGGTAGTAGAGAGAGGTAAATATGAAATAAGAGTAGGCTCATCCTCTAGAGATATTAGGTTAAAAACAATTATAGAAATCCCTAATGAAATATGCTACAATGTATCGTGGAAACCAGTTGTTTGCAACTAGGTTATTACTACTCATATCCTTGATAAACTATTATGAACTTTATTTGAAACCTGTGCTTCGAACTAACATGTAATTATCATTAGACGGTATATCTTACTTGGACACATAGAGCCAGCATTTTACTCTGGACTTATCTATGTTAACGTATGGTGGATTTTGTTTTAAGCAAATCTCCATTCTGTGAGGGCACCTTGGTGCAAATACGCATCCAAGATCATAGAGATGCGTGGTTGTCTCTACCCCATATGATAATGGAGACTTCCACTTTTTCTCTAATCGTGGAATTGCTTCTGAAAGCATCTTCGTGTATGGATGAAGAGGGTCTAGTAGAATATCTGAAGGGCCATCCTCAACTACTTGCCCCTTATACAGAACAGCTACTTTGTCACTTACATAGCTCGTGAGAGCTAAGTCATGACTTATTATTATGGAGGTTAAACCTTTCTCTCTTTTTAAATCTATGAATATATTGAGAATATCAATCCTTGTAGAAGCATCTATCATCGACACAGGCTCATCCGCTACTAGGAGCTCAGGTTGCACAAGGAGCGATCTCGCTATTGATAATCTTTGTAGTTGTCCTCCGCTAAATTCATGAGGATATCTATCTAGTATCTCACTAAAGCTAAGACCAATGCTTTCAATAACTGGTTTTATAAATTCAATTAATTTATCCTCGTTATTGAATTTTTCATGTCCATAGTAATTTCGAATCACGTCGTAGAATGCACTAGATACCTTCCTACGTGGATTAAAGCTTGAAAATGGATCTTGGAAAACCCCTTGTACTCTTCTATAGTAATCAATGTCTTTGATTTTCCATATATCTACTCCTTTGAAAAGTAACACTCCTTTTGTTGGCTTAGTCATTTTTAGAATCAACCTAGCGATTGTTGACTTACCGCTACCCGATTCACCCAGTAAACCAAGAATATTTCCTTCTTCGACTCTTAGCGATACATCGTCAACGGCTTTTATTATACCTTTACCTAGAATACCTGTTTTGAATATCTTTGAGACATTTCTTAGCTCCAGTAGACATTTCATTTTATAACACCTCTATCCATATAGCCAGCAAGCTACGTACGACTTATCTATCTTAGCCATAGGGGGCTCTTGTTGAAAACAAATCTGCTTGGCGTGTGGGCATCTTGGGTGAAATCTACATCCTTGTGGAGGATCAAGTAAACTAGGTGGGCTTCCGGAGAGCCCTGTGAGCTTATTTTTCTTATAGGATGCATCAACAGGTGGAACTGCTTTAATTAGCGAAGACGTATATGGATGTAGAGGTTGTTTTATAGTCTCCTCCAAGGGTCCTATTTCCACAATTTTCCCTGCATACATAGTGGCTATTCTATCCGATATTTGCCGGATTGCAGCAATATCATGTGAAATAACCATTAATGAGCCTACAACCTTTTGATCTCTTAAATCCCGTAGTAATTCTAAGACTTGTCTTTGAGTAACAACATCGAGTGCTGAAGTAGGCTCATCAGCTATTAATAGTGATGGCTTGAAAAGCGTTGAGATAGCTATGACAACTCTCTGCCTCATTCCACCTGATAATTCTAATGGATACATATCAAGAACTCTCTCTGGTAAATTTACCTGCTTGAACCTCTCTTTTATTATAGGCTCTATTTGTTCTATGGGTATTCTCTTATCGGTGATTAGGTCTTTTAGAAAGGCCCTTATTTTCTTGATAACAGGTAGCGCGTCGATTGCGAATTGAGGTATGTAAGATAGCTCTATTAGTAGAAGTGATCTCCTCTCGGTTTGATTTAGCTTTGTTAAGTCATATTTCTCACTTAGAATAATGTTTCCACTTATATGCATCATTGGGTATCCTGGAAGAATTATTGATTGAGCTAACGTTGATTTTCCACAACCACTCTCCCCTATAATACCGAGTATTTCACCATTATTTATTTCAAGGTCAACTCCATCAACAGCTTTAATATAGCCTCTTAGGGTTTTATAGTATAGTTTGTAATTTATTATTTGAAGGGTTTTCATTGCTTAAACCTTTCTTAATCTTGGATTGAAAACCTCGTCTAATGATAAAACTATCAAGTACAAAGAGGATATTAATGCCACTATTATAGCGCCCGGTATAAACCAAGCCCACCACACACCAGCCCATAGAACACCCATTTGAAGCCATTGATTTACTCTAGCAAACAGGGACCAATCTGATGCTTTAATACCTAGGAACTCGAGTGTAACAGCGGTTGCTAAGCTATTTGCAAGCTGTATTACGAAGACAAGTAGTATATAAGAAGCAATATTGGGTAAGATATCTTTAAATATTATCTTGAGATCGGAGTTACCACAAAGTCTTGATGTAGCTATATAGTCGGATACCTTCAACGCGGCAACCTGGGATCTTACCGCTCTCGCTGTCCAGTGCCACAGTAGGATCCCAATAACGCAGCCGAGGAATAAAATGTTTTGGAGCTCTCTCCAAGAGGTCTGGGCCCCTTCAGCTTGTAGGTAAAATGAACCAATAATGATCATTACAAATACTGTGGGCATTGATAGTAAGAGGTTAGTTGCACCTTCAATGACACTATCAACTAACCCACCCTTATATCCAGCTACTAAACCAAGAATAGTGCCCGTAAGTGTTGCAACTGATGCAGCTATTAAGCCAACAGATAAGGATACTCGTAATCCATAGACCGTAGAGCTGAAAACATCATAGCCTAGATTATCTGTTCCAAAGGGATGTCCAGGTGTTAACGGGGGTATACGAGGAGATGTGTAATCTACTGGTCTATATATCGTTAAGTAAGGTCCAATAATTGCTAGCATCACAACTAAAAGCACTATTGAGAGACATGTCCAGAATCTTTTGTTTCTTCTTAATAACATCCATGTCATAGTTTTAGTTATCCTAGGCATATTATCTACCTAGCATTTCATGTCTAAGTCTTGGATCTATCAAGATATATAGGATGTCTATGACAGAATTGAACGCGATCACAAGTAATGTATAAACAATTGCTATACCTTGAATTAAAAACACATCTCTAAAGTTTATGGCGTATATTAACGCGATCCCTGTTCCTGGGTAGTTAAAAACAGCTGAGAAAGCTAATCCTCCAACTATTACTGTTCCAAGCTGTATTCCAAGACCAGTTATCTGTGGATTAATTGCATATCTAAATGCATATGCCGCTATTCTTTTACCAGAGAACCCCATGGACTCCATGTATCTAGCATAATTAGATTCTAGCTCGTAGACCATTAGTGTTCTCATCCCAGATGCCCATCCACCCATTGATACACAAACAAGCGATATGAATGGGAGAGAATATGCTCTTATAAACTCGTAGAAGGTAGTTATACTTGGGTTATACAAAAAGTTCTTGATATCCGTTGAGGTTATAACTGGCTTGAAAAATTCACCTACAATCTCTCTAGCTGCCACACCCAGTGTATAGGCCATTATTAGACCGAACAGAAAATAGGGTGTCGCTGTCAATATGTATATAATAGGGACAATTACTCTATCAAGGGATCTATACCTAGCTGCCAATGCACCTATATAGTTACCGATAAACCAACTAACAATAATAGCTGGTGTGAGTAGGATTAAGTCGAAGAAAACGTATTCTCTAAGCTTATCACCAACAGGAGCAGTGAAATATGTACTGTAGCCTAGATCTCCTCTAAGTAAATTTCTCCAGAACATTATGTATTGCTCATGTAATGGCAAGTTAAGCCCAAGAAGCTCAATAGCTTGCTGTTTCATTGCTTCTATTTGCTCAGGTGTATATCGCACTCCGGGAGCCATCATAACTCTAAGGAAACTCGTTAATGCAGGATCTCCTGGAGCAAACCTCACAAGTGCCCATACAATACTAGCTGACAGCACGAAAACCGCTATGTATATAATCGATCTCTTTAAGAAATAAGTATAGAAGGACATTGGTCTAGCCTCTTCTACTCATGTATTTATAAGCACTATTAGTGGTTATTATGTATAGGGGATGAATAGTATTTAGTGAAAAAAGAATATGTAAATTCATTACTTTAACCACTACTTTTTCTTTCTGAGAAGTAGTGCAACCACGACTATTATAACAACTAGTATTATCACTATAGCAGCTACGGCAATAGGCTCGATCGCTGGCGCGGGTGTTGGTGGAGCTATTGCGGGTTTTAATTTGAGTAGTACTAGCATTCCACCGTGCTGCCATTGACCATTCCACACGATTGGAACAGCGTATGGATCATCTTCACTTGGCCATCCGGTCCAGTATTTTGTTGAAGCAAGGAACCAGTAACCATTATACCATAGTGGTAAGGCAGGCATTTCATCCAATAGTATTTTTTGAATCTCTCTTAGAGTTGCTGTGATTTGGCCTTCATACTCTGGTAGAGGAGGTATTGTGGATAATTCATCTATTAGGTTATTG
>JAWAPI010000077.1:0-4955 GCA_038894495.1 Desulfurococcaceae archaeon | reverse complement strand
TAAGGTTCTCGAATTTCTACATAGGAATGGTATTAGTCTAGGTGATAAAGTTAAAGTTGTTTACAGGAACAACATTAAGGTAATTATTGAAACTGCTGAGAGTAAAGTAGTAGAGATACCTATGAACATAGCTAGGTTTATCTACGTATATTGAATAAAGTAATTATAAAAAGTTAGACATGTCAAAATTTATTAATCTATATTTTCAAAATACAATGGGGGGACTGTATATGCTTACTAATCCAAGTAAGATTTTAACGCTTGACTCTGTAAAAACAGGTAAAAAAGTAGCTGTGAAAGACTTTGCAATACATGAGTGGGCAGGACTTATAAGCAGACTTGCATACATGGGGATCTTACCTGGTACTGAAATAGAAGTTGTTTTAAACGAGAATCGCGGGCCCTTAGTTATAAGAGTTCGTGGTGTTGAAGTATCTATGAGTAGAGGAATAGCGAAAAAGATCTTGGTCGAGGAGCTTGAATAAGAATGGACAAGATTAAAGTAGCGTTAATTGGTCAGCCAAATGTAGGTAAATCGACGTTATTTAATATACTAGCTGGCGATAGTGTAATCGTAACTAACTGGCCTGGTACAACTGTAGAGAAACATGAGGGAAGAAGAAAACATAGAGAAGTCGAGATTCAAATCGTAGATCTCCCTGGCGCCTACGGATTAACCTACTCAACTATCGAGGAGAAAATTAGCAGAGATTACATTCTAAGAGAGAAACCAGATACCATAGTAGTTATAGTTGACTCTCTTTCAATAGAGAGAACAATGTATCTCGCAATTGAAATACTAGAATTAACGGGAAGAGTTGTATTAGCATTATCCAAAATCGATAGAACGCATAGCGAAGGTATACACATAAACTACAATTTACTTGAAAAATCACTAGGTACACCTGTAATCCCCATATCTGCTATTAGAAAATACGGTATAGATATCTTACTCGATAAAGTAGTGGAAACGGCTAAAAAAAGCGTGAGTAAAACATTACATATTGATTACGGCGAGCTCGAAGACTATATCGCGAGAATATCAGAGGAAATTAGCGGTCTTCAAGCTTATATAGGTGTCCCCCTTAGATGGCTTGTTGTAAAGTTCCTTGAAGGCGATCAAGAAATACATCATCTAATAGAATCAATAAGTAGTGATTTATATAGAAAACTAGTTGAGATAAAGAGAGAAGCTGAGAATCGACTGAACAGTAATTTACAACTATACATCTCAAGTAGGAGATATAAGTACCTTGAGGAATTAACCGAAGCAACTATATCTAGAACGAGTATTAGTAGAAGAGGACAGGATCGTTTATTGAAATTGCTCTATAATCCTATACTAGCTCCTTTGACTTCACTATCTATATTGTTTATTGTATTCACATGTATATTTATAGTTAATACAGGGTATCCACTTACTAGTTTTTTTATTTTTCTTGGATACGATAATATCGCAGAGATAATAGAGAAATCTAGCTTGAATGGATTACTCTCAGAGTTATTCAACTGGATCTCTGAATATGTATATGAAGTAATTGGAGAATCTACTCTCTCTAAGTTTCTCGTGGAAGGTGTTGTAGGAAGTCTATTTGCTCTTTTAGTTTTTATACCATTATTAGTTATTGTTTTCACTGTTCTAGGAGTTATAGAAGACTCGGGTATAGCACCTAGACTTGCTATTGGGTTACACGTGTTTTTCCAGAAAGTAGGTTTATCTGGACACTCTGTTTTTCCTATTACGCTTTCGATGGGTTGTAATGTGCCTGGTATAGTCGCCACGAGATCTGTTCTTACCGCTATTGAGAGATCTAGGTTAATGCTATTAATACCATTTATTCCATGTCAAGCTAGACTAGTGGTTTTACTAGCTATCGCCTCATCTATTGGTGGAGTTATAGGCTCATTATTAATTCCAATGGTTTACATAATCTCGCTTCTACTAGTGATAACGTTAAGTTATTTCATCTACTTATATGATCGGAGAAGAACTAGTGGTCCCTCACTTGAATTACTACTAGAACTCCCACCTTTACATAGACCAGTACCTAGAGTTATATGGTGGTTTACTTGGTTTCATCTAAAACACTTCCTAGTTAAAGCAGGTACTATCATAATTACTGCTAATATAATTGCCTGGCTAGTAACTCATATTACACCAGGTTTTGTGATAACTGATATTATAAGTGAAAGCATTGGGTTCGAGTTATCAAGTTACATAAGCCCTATCTTAAGACCTCTAGGCATAGAGGGGTATTCAGCTATTATAATCTCCTTCGCTTTAATAATGGGGTTTATTGCGAAAGAGGTGTTTTTAACATCACTTGTAGCCGTGACAGGTTTTGCAACGCCTCACGAGGCTATTAAATCACTTGGGCTAAGTCAGCCATCTGTGTTAGCACTAGCGATTTTTATTACACTATATATACCCTGTGTTGCAACACTAGCAACAATACACTCAGAATCAAAAAGCATTAAGACAACTTTATTAACTCTAATACTTAACATAATAATCGCATATATAATGGCGGTTATAATCTACAACGTAACACTACTAGTGCTTTAAGAATAGACGTAGAGTAAGTAACTATCCTTAAATAACCTCTATGAGAGATATTAAGATAGATAAAAATGGGCCCGTCGCCTAGCTAGGATAGGGCGCCGGCCTCCTAAGCCGGAGGACCCGGGTTCAAATCCCGGCGGGCCCGCAATCTTTAAAACACCTAAGTAAAAAACCTATTGATCTCTCCCCATGTTTTAGTTTCATAGTGTAGACTAAAACATCATGGGTGATAGCTTTGAGTGATGGTAGTTCCGAGTGGTGGATTAAAGTAGATGTTTCGAAAATCGATGAAGAGTCACGTTACAGAGTTCTCTAATACCTAGTTGAAAAGTACGAGAGAAGAAAGGTAATAGAGGAGGCAGGAGTTAGCCGAGTAACACTATGGAGGCTTCTGAGACAGGAATCTCCTGTTAAACCAGAGTACATTGCTCCACTACTACGGTTACTTACACCAAGTGAGTTTGAAAACCTGGTGTCAGTTGGAAGCAGGCTTAGATCACTAGGTTTACTAAAGGATGATAGAACCGTGGACTACGGACTAGTCTTAGAGATTGTGAGCATGGCGAGAAACGATGACTTTCACTCTTTTTTGATTGCTTCTTTTTCATCAAAATATTTTTGAAAAATGAGTATGTTATAAGAGGAAATATCATCGCTTTTCCTTGGAAATGGCTCTATGGTATTTAGCCCCATTTCTGTTTCTTCATGTGTGCTTCTAGCTCTGCCTTTATTTTCTGCATTGTTAATAGTGCGAATTCTTTTTCCTCAGTGAATATCTTGTAGCACCCTGGGTCTAGATTATCTTTTATTCCTTCTTCAGCTATTTCCAGGAGCTTTTGTAAGAGTGTGTATGCTTTCATGTGTAAATAATTGCTATATTTTGATCTCTTCACAAGCTCTTCTTCTTGCTGAGATAGTAGTCTAAATTTCTCGCGTGGTGCTCCACATTTAGGACATTTCTCGGGTGGATCTGTTCCTTCATATATAAGACCACATACTTCGCACTTCCATAGAGGCATCTTGACCACCAATTTCACTTTGTTTATTTAAGGTATATAACTTTTAGTTTGAAAAACTAACTAATATGCAATGAAATCAGCATAAACACTATTTATTTTGTTATATAGATAAAACTCCATGGTGTTAAAGGTGTAAGATATTGATCAGGATTGACCCAGATATTATCATGCTATCTATCTCAGTAGCTATAATGATCTTCATTGTTTTGCTTATCTACGCTATACTGGGATTAAGGAAATATATCAAGGTTGTGATAAGTATTCTATTAATAGCTATATCGATCTCCCACTATAACATACTTATATACCTACTAAGATACTTAAAGATATCGCTGTATCCATTTATCATAGTTGAATCAACTGAACAAGGATCTGTTCTATACCCGGATATTGGACAGATCTCATTACTTATAGTGGTTATTATATGGAGAGATAAGGTGAGAGAATATCTATCGAAAATACATCAATGTTTAAAAGGGTTAAAAATTGACAGAGAGAGCTGAGTTAATAAGTTTTCCAGGTCTTCAGGAAGGATTAATATTAGGTAGAAAAAGTCTCTTTACCGTTGAAATATTGGTTAATTCTACCAAGGTTATGGCATATTTAAATAATACTGGTAGACTTAAAGGTATTATTGAGACAGGCAAGAAATGCTATTGTATTAAAAACAAGAAATCCTCTAAAACACCTATTAGAATAATAGGTGTTGAAGAGGATGGATTAGCATCTGTGGTTGATACATCTATACAAGAACAAGCATTTATCATAGCGCAGAGAAGAAATCTCATATCTTGGCTTAAAGACTGCATATACATTGGAAAGAATCAAGTAGTAAATGGAGCAGTAATAGATTACATCTTTAACTGTAGCGGTAAAATTACCCTTGTCGAGATTAAAAGTGCTGTTATGAGATTACCTGGGAATTTAGCGGGATATCCAGATGCACCTACGAGCAGAGGTAGAAAACAAATACAAGCACTAATAAAACAAGTTAAGAAAGGGGTTGTTGGATTCATCGTGTTTATTGCTGGAATACCAGGCTCACTGGGATTTCAACTATATTGCGAGGAGGACCAATTGATAGGGAGAATAATTTATGAAGCATCTCAGAGAGGAGTATTGTTCAAAGCTCTCTCAATGTACCTAGATCCGCGCAGAGAGAGCATTGTCCTTGAGAACTCTGATCTCCCTTTAAATCTTGAATGTAGATAAAATAGTTTTGTAATATTTAAAAAACCCTTCAAATAAGTGAAAAATATAGGATGCCGCCGTAGTATAGCCCGGTCAAGTATGCGGGCCTCTCGAGCCCGTGACGCCCATAGGCCCGTGGGCGCGGGAAACCCGGGTTCAAATCCCGGCGGCGGCATATAAGA
>JAWAPI010000076.1:0-5060 GCA_038894495.1 Desulfurococcaceae archaeon | reverse complement strand
ATCAAATAGGGCTTCACTATTCCTAACATATCTCCTTGCAGGAATCTTACTAGTTTCATACGTTATAGCACCTACTGTATCGATAACCACTGCGCAAGAATGGCCACGTGAAGAAACTGTTATTATCTCATCATCGTGGGGAGCTCCATCTGGCTTTAACCCGTTATTACCAACCGGTGTTGCATGGGGATCAACATTCACAGGAGCGAATCTCGTGTATCCTAGATTATATGTATACTCACCTGTGCTAAATCAATGGATACCATATCTTGCAGATGAAATAACCTGGGTAGGTCAATACTCGATGAAGATTACTCTAAAGAGAGATGCATATTGGTGGGATGGTTTACCAATAACCTCGGAAGATGTAAAGTTCACCATGGAGTTGTTTAAGTCATGCTCTGGTATGGGAAGCTGGATCTGGATACACATTGATACCATCGAGGCTCCAGACCCGTATACTCTAGTATTTAACTTTAAACCTGAGACATTCAACCTTTACAGGATCTCCTCGTTACTAGAATTCTTAGTTCTACCTAAGCATAGATGGGAGTCTTTGTTTAACGACTATGGATGTAGGTTAATGACAGAGTTTAGAGACGACAACCCGGAGCAAATCATAGGGGGAGGTCCATACAAGCCTATTTATATTTCACCAACTCTATATGCTTACCAAAGGGTTGACAACTGGTGGGGAGTGAGATACTGGGGCTTGCCAGCGCCTAGGTATGTTGTGCACCCAGTTCCAATAAACGATCCTCAAGTTGCGATGGAATTTCAGAACAATAATAGAGATGAGATGTCCCATTACATCGCTAGTCCATGGCTAGTATATCAGTCTAATCCATTACTTGGAACATGGAACCTTGAGACGTGTCCTCCATGTCATGCTACAGCTGCTTTGTTCTTTATAGCTATTAACTTTAAAGCAGGGTGGCCTTTAAACGATACTGAAATTAGAAGAGCCCTATACTTTTCACTATTAGCGAATAACAAGGAGATCATCGAGAAAATAAATGAGGTAGGTTATACTAATACATGTAACACCAATATACTACCAGTACCACTTATTCCAGGTTTACACGATGATTATATCGCATGGGATCTTGTTAATGAGTTCCTCAGCCAGGCAACCATAGAGAACGCCAAGACCATATTAGAGAGAAAGGGTATAATCGATAGAAATGGCGATGGAATAAGAGAACTACCAGATGGGAGACCATTCACAATTAAGATGATGACTGGTGCTGGTTGGGCGCCACCACTTGCTGCATTGAATATCATAGCTGAGCGGTGGAGGACACAACTAGGAATAGATGCAGTAGTGGAGACGTATGAAGGACCTGTGGTTACAAGTAAAACAAATAATGGGGATTACGAGATAACATATGGAGGACACATAGCTGTGTGGTATAACCCGGCATGGCCATGGCAAGGCTTCGCAGTATGGATGGACTCAAGACTACCAAAGACAGCTGGTAGCGGGCCTGTAACCTACTATGAAAACCCAGAGGTACTCTCCATTTTGGATCAAGCTGCTAAGGCAACAACGAAGGAGGAGAGAACTGCGCTATTTAGACAACTGCAAGAGATCTGGTTAAGAGATATACCAGCACTTCCATTAATGCAAAGATTCGACTTATATCACTATGGAGAGAAATACTGGGTAGGGTGGCCTAATAAGTATCGTGTAGAGAGATTTGGAGCTTGGTATGCAACAGATATACACACGGGCTTTGTATTTACCTTGTTCCAGTTAATACCCGCTAAAGACCTACCATCCTATGAACCACATAAACACCCACCAAGAATACCCGAGTTAATAAAGCCTGAGTATAGATTAACACCTGCTAAGTTCTTTGAATTATATGAGTCAGTCTTCGTGAGCCCAACACTCACAGAGACACCAACTACACCGACAATTACTATTACGAGGACAATTACGCAGCCACAAACAATAACTATAACAACGACAATAACACAGGAAGGAGCGGTAGATTGGACATCAACACAGGAAGGAGCGGTAGATTGGACATCAACAATTATTGTAGCAATAATCTCATTAGTCATTGGAGTCGTAATTGGATATCTCGTTAAAAGAAAATGAAGATAAGTATTCTTGAATAGGTTTCTATTTTTTACACTACTCATATACTTCCTACCAAGAGAGTTTGCGCTAGGGCTGTTTCCATTATCTATTTACCTCTCGTGAGTTACGATTTTTGTTTTAAGTTTAAATATTTGTTTAAATCGTTATATGGAACCTAATCCTAGTCTATCAAAAAGATTTATAAACAAGATTATTAATTCCTTTTTATGGTGATACCTTGGCACACGCATTCGAGAACGTAATATCATATCCCATTACTGGTAGGTTAATCAAGAAACCAAGGAATGAAGGATTAACAATGGTCATTGACACTGGGCTTGGAGTTAGATATGCACAGGATTTGGTTGATATCGCAGGGGAGTACATAGACTTCATTAAGCTAGGGTTTGGCACATCAAGGCTAATTAATATAGATATCATTAAGAAGAAAATATCTATCTATGGAGATTACTCCATAGATGTATATCCCGGTGGAACACTACTCGAGGTAGCATTCATGCAAGGTAAATTATATGAATTCCTAGACGAAGCGAATAACATCGGATTTACCGCGATCGAGGTATCTGACGGGACTATCCCTATAAACGATGAACAAAGAGTTGAAATAATAGAAGCCGCTAAAGAGAGAGGATTTAAGGTGATCACGGAAGTTGGGAAAAAAGATGCTGCTAGGGACTTAACTTCTGCAGAATACGCTAAGGCGATTAAAAGGGATCTTGACTTGGGTGTCTTTAAGGTAATTGTCGAAGCCAGAGAGGCTGGTAGAGGGGTCGGGATATACGATGAAAAAGGAGATGTAAGAGAAGATAAGTTATGGACAATAGTGAAAGATATTGATGTTAGGAATCTAATATTTGAAGCACCTAACAGAAATCAGCAAGTTTATTTGATCTTGAGATTTGGTCCAAATGTAAATCTAGGGAATATACATCCAAACGAAGTGATACCGCTAGAGGCGCTGAGGAGGGGGTTAAGAGCAGATACATTAAAAACACTTATTAGTGTAAGATAGTTCATAGCCATCCATCGAAGCAATTATGTGGACCCGCGAAGAGAGATACGGCTTTTTTTATATTTGCTTTCTCTAGGAATCTTTTTACGAATTCATATCGCTTTGTTGTTAATTCCAGATCGTCTATTACACCGACTGGAACAGTGTCGTATATTAATGGGAGAGATCTCAGCTTATCACTTATGTTCTCAGTAAGAGCTCTTTTTAGCTTGTCTTTATTATCAATGTAGCTAAACTTACAATACTTGTTGTGCTCTTCTATTCTGGGAATGACAAGTATTATCTGGGGATTAACTATCTGTTCGTATTTTGTCATGAATTTTTGCAAATCGACCTGCACCTTTGTGCCCCAAGGATCAGCTAAATCTCTAAACCTTACACCTATTTTCTTCATTAAAGCTGGAAAGTCATATATTAGATGCCCAGCCCTTACATTATTTCTAGGACTTCCACGGTAAAAGATAAGATCGTCTCCCGAGATCTCAGCATGCAGTATCTCCCCTGCTAATAATTTGTATAAGCCCTTCTCAAGCGCGCTCAACATAAGAGCGCTTTTCCCACTACCTCGCTCTCCAAGCGCTAATAACAACTCATTTGTCTCTTCATTGTATAAACCGGATGCGTGAAAACTATAAATACCATACTTTCTCTCAAGAACAGTCAATACGAATCTAAATAACAGACCCTGATTTCCAAGTAATGTGTATCTCTTGTCAGAGACTTGTTTTTCAAGCCTTGACCACTCTCCAACAGCAACCACATTGTCTTTATCAATGGATATCAAGGGAGGTTGAATGTCTGTGTCAATTATAATAAATAATCCATCATAAGTTGAAGTCTCTATGGGATTTACAAATTCCAAATTAAAATTAGCCCATTGAGATTGTATTTCCCACCCCTCTCCCTCTAGCACGCTATGGTGTTTTATTCCCTCAAAATATTCCTGATTGAATACAAAGCTTGGATTATTAGAGAATAGTCCTATAGTTGCTTTGGTCACTTTTAGACCTCTTTGAATGAAGATATCCAATGAAGTCAAACCACCACCTTTACAAATATAAATCTGTCACCCTAAATAAAAATCGGATCTTTTGAAAATTTATATAATTGTTTAAATAATTATATATCAAACATTTAAAAACTCTTCCTGTTTGATTCTAAAGTATGTACATGAAAAGCTGCCTTTGGTTGGTTTAGATGAATGTTGAAAATAGAGCTCAAGCACTAATTTGGCCCGGTATAATACTTTGTGGAGTAATTGCATCAATATCCTTCATAACAGGGTTTATTTACAAACCTGTTAGTCCGTTGATGTGGGCGTTTATCTACAGTATAATAATAGGCAACATTATCCGTCTACCACGTATATTCAAACCTGGTATTGATTTTAGTGCAAGGGATTTTCTTCGGGGTGTGATAGCGTCACTAGGTATTGTTACAAGCGCACTGGTTTGGATACAAGTTGGCATTGGAGTCCTTAATTCACTAGCTATTGTATTTCTTTCACTAATACTAGCTCCAATAATAGGAGGTAAACTAGGATTAAGCCGTAACTTATCTATTCTGATCGGTGTTGGAACAGGTATATGTGGTGCATCAGCTATAGCTGCTACAGGACCAGCTATAAATGCAAAAGAGGAAGAAATGGGCGTTGCGTTAACATGCATAACGATATTTGGTCTTACAGCAATGATCCTTTATCCTGCTCTCTTCACCTCTACTATGATAGGGGAGCTGCTTCATAACAATCTAAGATTATTTGCTATATGGGCAGGGTCTGGGATACATGAGGTTGCACAAGTGGCTGCAGCAGCTGGGTCATTAGGGGTAGCTGGCGAGGCGTTGTTAGTTAAATCAATAAGGGTATTTATGATTGGTCCTACTATTCTCATAGCGACTTATATGGCTCTTGGCAAAAACAAGACTATTAAGAGGCAG
>JAWAPI010000075.1:0-5320 GCA_038894495.1 Desulfurococcaceae archaeon | reverse complement strand
TTTCAGCATACAGAATCTATGTAAGAGCATACGCTCTTCTTGTTTTCACAGTTAGAGCCGAGTTCCTGAGAACAAGAGCTAATATAGCACCAAGTGAAATATTAAGATCGAGAGAAGAGGCACTAAGAAAAGTTATTGAAAATCTTCCAGTTGAGCTAAGAACGATGCTTAGGACCACCGCGGAAATACGTTCTACTCGAGAGTTAGTATTGGCTCTTAGACAAGAGGCCATGAATATTCGAGAGCAGACCAAAATACGTGAAAAGGAGAGTCTCAAAGAGATGATTCGTAATTTAATTAGAAACGTAATCCAGCAAAGATACGGACCAATCATTAATGAAACCGCGTTCTTGAATCTTATTGACAATCTATATGATCAAGGCATTAGAGGACCAGAGCTAGCTAAAAGAGTATTCTTAGAGCTCGAGATGAAACTTAGAGAACGAGGTATCGTGGAAAGATTTATTAGAATAATTGTATCGCATAGATAAGACCTTTTTTTACTTTAATCCATAAAGGATAACCTGATTAAGCATTTCACTAGATGTATAGGTCACTATCTTCCTAAACCCAGCTTTGACAAGGTAAAGTTCAACTTCACTTGGATCTATTGCGCCAGGATGAGTCTCTATCACGATCTTTCGGGTCCTCCACAGTTCACTAGCTGATTCTTTTAAAACATCGAGCTCTAATCCTTCTATATCCATTTTTAAAATGTCTACATATCCAAGTAGCTTAAGGATATTACTCAGTTTGACACACTTAACTTCGATTGTTTTAAAATCATGATCAAACTGTTCAACATAGTCCCTACTAAGAGATGAGATAGCTGGATAATTAGCTATATACAATGATTTAAATCCACTTTCTGGGCATATGGCCACAGGTAAAATCCTAATGTTTTGCGCCTTATTGATATACATATTTATATATAGCCATGGCAGAACTTCTCTATTGGGTTCTATTGAATAAACCATTCCCTCAATACATGTAAGCATACTGGATGAAATACTATAGAAACCGATGAATGCACCTATGTCAAGTATAATATGACCTCTTCGTGGAATAAAATCGGATAGCTTATAATAGTCGCAGTCAACGAGGACGTGTTCAAAGTTATCTAAGATACCTTCGCCAAACATTGTTGGTATGTAGAAAAACAAATCTTTATTGTATAGTTTAGCGCTAATGGTGAGGTATCTTAATCCAAAATGCATATATAAGTTTGAAATTAGTCTATATACCTTGATCTTAAATTGACTTGTTCCACATATTGACTTATTCAATGTAATCACATATGATTATCAATTTGAAAACGATCTCCTATATATGTGTTGATTGAATTTTATGAGGACACTCCATATAGCTATAACCAAGTGCTTTCTCCGCTTCACACAACCATACATCTATGAGTATTGGTTCCCAGAAATCAGCCCACCAGTAATCGCTATCAAGGGCATGCCATAAAGCCCATCGAGCTCTTCTTGTTTTTTCACTTATACCATGCAATGATTCAAATTCCTTAATCATTTTATATGTATTCTTGACTTTTTCCCAGTAAATAGAGTGCTGCCTTATCTCACCATTCCATTTTGAGGATCCGCATAGCCAGCTCGTCGTGGGTACTTTTGTAAGCACTTTCCTAGGCGCGATCTTTTCAACAGCTTCACGAAGTTTTATCATTCTTAGAAATGAAGACTTTTGCATCCTAACTAAGAGATCTATGAGTTTATCATAGAATATAGCGGTAAGTGGGGGATTTCTAGAAAAGATCATCCAGTTCTCACCATCGAGTGCAAGTGTCAAGAGCCCTCCTTTATATACTCTCGAAGCTATTTTATACGCGAGATCATATGCGGATTTCCAGGCGTGTGCTATGCTATTGAAATTATTTCTAAAACCTAGTATGTTGCTGAGCTCCGTATCTCTAACGAAAACTATAATCTCTCCAGTGGACCCTCGCACAGTATATGGCTCAAGAAAGCTTCCTATATCTCCCTCAGATTTTTCCAGATGGCACTTTGCGTCGAGAACAGTATATTCTAATCCAAGGTCGTGGTATATGTCAACTAATTTCATACTAAAAGCCATCTCCGGGGTCCAAGCTCCTCTTGGATTTATACCAATAAATTCCTTGGTTATGCTAATGCCATATTCTATTTCCTCTCTTATTATATCCTCTGCTCCAAGATAATCTATTATGTATCCACTTATTGTATGAGCATAAATGCTTGTCAATACATCTATTTGACCATTAACTGTTGACATCCTATATGATTGCAATGTCTCTCTTACAATTTCGGCTTCTAAACTTGTTGAATCTATTCTAGTGCCGTCATGGAATTCAATACCTTTATTTATTAATTGACTCCATTGGTAGAGAAGACTTGGGCTTATATTAAACGTAGCTTTGTAATCTCTATATTTTTCGAGTAACTTCGTATGGTATTGATACGGGCCTCTACCATATGGAGATAGTTCATCGCCGTAGGTGTGAATAAATGCCCATGGAAAATAGTATTTTCCATCTGGTAAATAGTTTGGCGCTTGATGATTATGCCATACAAAAGCGAGTAGTCTATCACCAATTAGATCTCCATTGTCAACTATGTACTGTGCTTTATCAACAACCTCGTTATTCATCCTTAGTGTTAATTCATATCTACCAGGAATACGAGGTGCCTGAAACTCGTATATATATGTAACTGGTCTACTAGGTTGAATACTTAGAGTAGTTTTTTTCAAAACACCCCTATGATCTCTTAACTCAATATCGATCTCGCTGGTTTCAATGCAGTCTGATAGAATAAGCAACTCAGCTAACTCGCCAGTTTGTTGTATTGGTGAATTAAGTAAAATGTATAGTTCTCGGCATCTCAAAGTTAAATATCACCACTATTGAACTTGGATAATCTTCAAATATCCTTTATAAAAATCACTGTAAGGACTATTAAAGTAATTAGACCTACGTGAACAGTATTTTCTTTAAAGCAGAAATTTACAGTTTTTCGTTTAATAATGTCTATGAGATTTAATGGACAAAATACGAATCTATATAATTGATCAAATAAAATTTAAAAAATCGTCCATGAATATTGATTACAAGATTCTGCGGTGAGTTTTCATTGAAAACAATCAGGGTAGAGGACGCAGTTGGAAAAAGAATTGCGCATGACTATACTTGTATAACACTCGACTTCAAGGGGGCAATAAAGAGAAGAGGGGATATCATCGATGATCAAGATATTCCATTACTGAAAAAATGTGGGCACTACTATGTAAGAATTATAGATGAAGATATTGAAGATAGTTTATTACATGAAGACGAGGCAGTTATAGAACTAGCTAAGCTCATAGTGACCAATAATGTACATATTAAGCCAATGCAAGAAGCAAAAACATATCTATACTCTAAGGTTAATGGGTTACTACTTGTTGACTCCGAGCGATTAGCTAAGATAAACTCGGGCGGTGTATTTGTAGTCGTTACAAAAAAGACTGGAAAATACGTTAAGCAAGGTGAATTAATAGGTGTTATAGATGTGATCCCTTTATACGTAGAGAAAGACACAATAGATAAGCTTGAGAAAGAACTGGTGATAGGGACTCCTTTGATAAGAGTAATTCAAACAGTGAATCCACGTGTAGGGTTAATAATAACAGGCTCTGAAATAGTAGATGGACTAAGGGAGGATCTAGCCTCTCCAATCGTTCTCGACAAACTGAAGCAATACGATTGCCTGCCTGGTGAGGTAGTCTATGCAAGAGACGATCTCGAGGAAATATATAGACTCATTGTTAAACTCTTAGAATCGCATGATGCAGTAGTGTTAACAGGGGGGATGAGTGTAGATCCGACAGACTATACTCCTAAAGCTATCTTACTTGCCGCAGACGAGGTCTTAGCGTATGGTATCCCGATAAAACCAACCACCATGAGTATGATAGCCTACAAGGGGAATAAGGCAATTATTGGGGTCTCGTCAGGGATCATACACTTCCCTGAAGAGAACATCCTTGATATAGTCCTTCCATGGGTTTCATCTAACTACAAGATACCTAAGACATATATACACCACTTAGGTGAAGGCGGCTTGTTGCAGAGTTTTCTCAATAGAATGACTAAGAGGGATTAACACTATGATGAAAATTATTGTGATCACTTTGATAACAATAGCTCTACTACTTGCGTACTTCCTATCAAACCAGCTCTTAAATACCACCGGCATTCAAAGAGAATTACTAGTATATACACCCCCCGTATTAGAGCCCTTAGTCCTTAATGTATCAAAAATGTTTGAACAAAAATATAATGTGAAGGTCCTTGTTTCATCGGGTCCAACCGGTTCATTAATCTCAAAAATTGAAGCTACAAGAATGGGCGATGTATTGATCACAGCTGACCATTTTTTCATGGAGAAAGCAATTAATAAAGGGCTCGTAGACGCCGAGTCCGTAAGGTCAATATCAATAGTTATACCAGCTATAATACTAAATAAAAATACAAGTTTAGAGATCACCAGTTTAAAGGATCTTACATATAGAAATTTGACAATAGGTATAGCCGACCCTGAGGTAGCTCCCTTCGGCAGATTAGCAGTAGCGATACTCGTGCACAATGAGATATTTGATGTCCTGAGGGATAGGATACAAATTTTCCCCGAAGTGAGAGACGTAGTGAGGCAATTAAGATTTGGATCAATAGATGTAGGTATACTACCTCATGTTGTAAAATATTGGTACCCTGTGGAATTAGATATTATATGGATAAAGCCCGAGGAACTAGGTAATAGTGTTTCATGTCAATTAGCTGGAGTTGTTAAGTTTGCTAGGGACAAGGAGATCGCTTTGTTGTTCATAAGCGAACTCGTGGAATACGTTAAGGGCTTAGATATTGACCAGTATGGATATGTGACTACACCTGAGGACTTAGATAGGATTTCTTTATATAAATACACAGATGTGATTCAATGGTCAGCTATATGTAGGTATTAGAAATATGAATAGAGAAAAACTTGTTCTTCAAATAATAGTATTCTTCGTTGTTCTACTCTGGTTAATTGTGTGGATTACACCCATATTCATGGTATTATTTCATAGAACCTTGCCTACTGCTTCGCTATACAATGAGCTCTTATCTTCTTTCACTCTTTCAATAAATACCTCTCTTGCAGCATCAGTGATCGTCATTGCATTGTCTATTCCATTATCATACTATATCTCTCGATTTGCAAAAGGTTTCAACAGACGAGTGCTCATGGCTATATTGCTCACGCCATTAATGATATCCCCATCGGCTATAGGCTCGGCACTACTATTA
>JAWAPI010000074.1:0-5370 GCA_038894495.1 Desulfurococcaceae archaeon | reverse complement strand
AAACAAGGTATCAAGGGAGCAACTTGAGATATTAAGTGATAGTGAATACTGGGAGTTTATAAATAGTAGCAAATCAAGACATATCACCTAGTAATATTAACTAGTCTTCTTCAATAATCACAGTTCTTTTCTCACAACCCAGTCTACTATTGTTGCTTGAAAGCTTTTCTTAACTGGATATTCTAGTAGTGATAGGGGAATAGTTCTCAGAACTCTGTTCTTAGCTGGGTGTTTTACAAGATCTGCTATTATTGAGCGACCTTGCTCAACTAGTCTAACAATAACCTTAACAATATGATGATGAAAACTACCTCCTTCCGGCATGTATTTGCCATGCCTTGTGATGGTATTGAACACTATTACTTGGTTCGAGATAGATATCCTCGAGATCAATCCTGTTATCCTTGTTGCCTCGTAGTATCTTGAAGGATCCTTAGAGACATAGCTATATGGGTAAACTAGTAATATGAGAGAATCGCTAATGGATGATAGCTCGTCGAGAGACTTAATAGTATCTCCCTGTCTGAACGCCCTGGAGACAAGTATATTCTCTAATCTACAATTCAAGACTCTGCAGAGCTTGACAAGGTATGATGTATTAACCCCGCCGAATTCTATGTTAAACAAAACATGGACTTTTTCCACGCTACTTCTATAAGCCATGACATAGTGGAGTAGGCTTAGAACAGGCCTAGGCTCACCATATATCTCTACAATCCAGTGCTTGTATAGTGGGTTTACAAGTTCATCTAGTTGAGTAATTCCTGTAAGTTTCACCAAGGTCCCTATTGATGATGGCTTAATTTAAGCAAGAGAGATAAGTGAAAGTATTCTATGATTTATCTAGTAGTCTACTCTCCCTGTCACCAGTATTCTCAGGATCCATTTGTAGTACGTATCCTCTAGTATTAGGTTTCTCAGTTTCTTAGCAACATTTTCGATATTGTATTTCACTCTGTTTATAATAAATAGCTCTGTTTCTGTGTCATAGATAGCATATGATGCCCTTGAGTCACCATCTCTGGGTTGCCCAACGCTTCCTGGATTAAGAATTCTTAAGCCCTCGAATAACATGTCTACAGGTATGTGTACGTGTCCAGTGATTAAGACATGGGCATTAACAGGCTTAAAAGCAATACTACTAAGGGGAGAGAGCATGTATCTAAGCTCGTTGAAATGGAGATCTGGTCTTAGATACCCGTATAAAGGGCTTCTAGGACTACCATGAACTATGTAGTGTTTTCTACCATTAATGCCTAGTTCTATTGTTTTAGGTAAGTCCCTGAGCCATTTCACTTGTTCATTTGATAGAAGCTTTATTGTGATATTTAACCTTGTATATACGCTTAGGTCTTTTATATCATCACGGCACCTACAATCTTCGTTGAATGCCGCAGCATAATCGTGGTTACCCATTAATATAATGTCTGCTTTAAGCTCTTTCACGGTATCTATTACTAAGTGTGGTTCTGGACCGTAGTCAACGTAGTCTCCTAGAAACCATATAGCATCATATCTACTAGTGTTTTCTAGAACAGCTCTTAATGCATCGTAATTTCCATGAATATCTGATAAAACTAGTATTTTCAACTAGGGACACCTGTGATAGTGAAAAGTTCTCATGTAATAAATAGCTTCTAGCCTTAAAGTTGCTAACACTGGGAGCAGAGAGCTCTTATTCTTCTAACTAAGGGTAATAGGAAAACCTCGAGAGGATCTACAACGCCAGTATGCATTGAAACCGAGAGAGTTGTCTCAAAATCCTCTAGGTATTTTTCTACCAATTCCTGCTCCTCGGGTGGAAGCGATTCAGCTATTTTCCTAAGTCTATCAGTGTATTCTCTTACAACAGCTCTAAGTGAAGGCGTGGTTCTACCCATAATTCCCACGCTCTATTAGAATAATGCTATGTGGTGTCTTGTTAAGCCGAGGGCCTAGTATTAGTTTCACCCATCTCTCCGCGATATAAGCTCTTTCTATCAACTTGGAGTGCAATTTGAGTAAGTGGATACTAGATGCGTATACGAGTGAAGATAGAATATACATAGTCTCATACGATGAAGCTAGTCAAGTACTTGACAACCAACTGGTAAACCTATATTTCCATGGGTATATACTTGGAGGAGAACCAGAGAAACTAGTATATGAGCTCAGAGGGGTTGAAGGGGTAGAAGATGCATGGATTGAGAAGTGGAGGTTTCCCCCGTTCTATGACTCCCAGACTAGTATAACTGTTTTTAAAACTAAGAGTATACTTGTACTAAGGACAGTGCAGAAAGTTGCTACTCTTAGAGGGCTAAAAGTAGTTAATAACGCTCCGCATCCTCTCATCGAGGCACTATATAGATCTAGGTTGAGGCCATTAACAAAGATAAAAACCACTAATAATGGTCGAGTAGAGTTATTCGAGTGGAGTCCATACGAGAGAGACCCAGTAGTAAATTACGTGATAGTATATTTAGAAAATGGGTTTTACACAGCTAGGACAAGAGATAGCACTGTGTGGTTTACTAAGCTAGAGGATCTTGCAAGCTACTTGTCCTCGAGCAATGGATTTCACCTTGGTTTCATAGACCCATATACGTATACTAGACTAGTTGAAGCAGAGCCAGAAGTATCTAAGATAACTAGGTGGATTACTGGTGGCTCTTTCAGTCCTCACGAGTACTTTGAGTGGAGTAGACTTAGCTATACACCACTTAGCTTGATGAACAATATAACAATAGGGAGAGTACTAACAACTATTGAAGCTCTAATAGCGAGAGATAGAAAGCTAGTTATTGATAAATCCATTGGCAGAAGAGAAGAAGTAAGAAGCATGAGTGAACTAGTTGTATATGACCGGGGAGGAGTTGTATACGAGCCTAAGCCAGGTTTATACTGGAGTATATGCCAAGTCGATTTCAAAAGTCTCTATCCAAGTATAATAGCGAGATATAATGTATCGGGTGAAACTGTTAATAAACCGATATGTAATAAAATACTTAGACTAGATTGGACACCTCATAGTATATGCCTAGACGAGGAAGGAGTAGTTCCATCTAGTATTAAGGAGTTGATAGAGCTAAAGGATCTCTACGATGACCTATACAAGAGAACTAGAGACCCTGTCTACGCCGAGAGGAAAAACGCTGTTAAATGGATTCTAGTAGCTAGTTTTGGATACCTTGGCTACAGAAATAGTATTTTTGGCTCCGTAATGGCACACGAGGTTGTTACAAGCACTAGTAGAGAAGTTATGAAAAAAGCTAGAATAGCTGTCATGAAAGAGGGATATAGAGTAATCCATGCAATAGTGGATAGCGTATTCATCGAGAGTGTTAAGACACTAGAGGAATGTATTTGCTTAAAAGAAAAAATCGAGGAGATAACCGGGTTCAAGGCAAAGATCGAGGCTCTCTATACATGGCTTTATATCCCTAGAAGCCTTAATAGCGATGAAGCAGTTGCAAATAGATATTATGGATTACTCATCGATGGATCAATGAAGATAAAAGGAATTCTAGCAACGCGTAGAGACACCCCTCTATTTGTTAAAAAAGCGCAACTAGAGGCTATCTCGAAGCTTAGCGAAGCCAAGACACCCAGCGAGTACCTAGATAGAGTTATCGAGGCGCACAGGGTCATAGATAGATATATCGATGTTTTGAAAACAAAAAGTTTTGATATTTATGAATTAGTAGTGACCAGGTTTAGTAAAGCCAGGGGAGAATATATCAAGCCACCGGTATATGTTTCAATGTCTAACCCACCATATAGACTAGTATACGTGGATAGTGGTTTGATCCCTCTCGAGAGAGTTGGTAATAAGAGAATAGATATAGATAAGTACATAGAGTTACTAGAGAAAGCACGTAGAGAACTACCATTTATAAAGCCTTCTATATTTGGTCAAGCAACTCGTAGAACCAGTGTCTCCTCCAAGCTTATTACCTCAAATTGATAGAGACAAATACTAGGGTTATTCATGAGTAGAAAATTACTCGTATTATTATCCATATTTGTGTTGGTCTTTGTATCTGGAGTTATTGTCGGGATCAATCTACAAGAATTAATTATTGTTAATATAAAAGGCGTTGTAAATGTTCCAAGTGAGGTTACCCTAAATATGAGTTCTCACGCCATGGTCGAGAAAGACGTCGAGGTCAATATTAGCACACCACATGGAAATATGGAGATTGATATAGGAGAGTTAGTTATCCCCTCACGTGGATTCATAATAGTTTCAAGAAACATGACAGGTGTAGAGGGTGATTTCAAGCTAGTTCTAAGTGGTAGACTTGACATCGTTTCGAATAATTCAAGCTATGATATACAAATGCCCTGTCTCATCTCCATCAACGAAACCTGTTACAGGATAGAACTAATGATACCTGGTTATGATGAACCATTGGAGATACAAGCTGGGATATACAACGCTAAGTTGAGGTTAGAGTGGTTTGCTAAAGGCAGTGGGGTTTTTATACTTAGATTCTCAATACATTATACAATGTCAAGTAACTTATAAAGGATTTAGTGTGTTTTAGCTTAATTAAACACTAAATATTTAAATAAATTCATTCTCTGAGGTATACTATTGAATAGATATTGAGAGGTATGCATCGATGTTGCCTAATCTTGGCCTATCTATGTAACTATATTTAAATTAGTATCTATATTTTCATTAGAGAGGTGTCAGAGAATATACGGGCATGATCCATGATTGAGATTAGGTTAAGAGTCCTTGAAAAACCTGATAATGTTGAATGCATTGCTAATTATGATATCCCAATCAATGGGCCCCCAGTTTACAAAGTGTGTATCACCCTTGATGGTAAATACATTGTTTACGACTCGATATCATCTGAGAAAGGGATATATGAGAGCATTCAAAAACTGGAGAGGAGGCTTATTGATCTATTGTTGGAGAGCGATGATATATTAGGTGATCTCAAGAGGCAAAAAGGTATTGATAAAAGGCTATTTATTATCGTTGAGAGGCAGCTTACAGGTTATGGATTGCTTGAGCCTCTATTCCAAGACCCAGAGATCGTAAATATGCATATAATACCTAACAAGCCTATCCAAATAATTCATAGATTGTATGGAAGACTAGGGTCAAATATAGTTTTATCCGATGACGAGGTAAGAGAATATGCTATGAAATTAGCATCAATTTCTGGTAAATCATTATCTGAGGCAACACCCATAGCAAGCTTCATTGAGCCAAAATATGAGTCAAGAGTAACAATAATTTACCAATCCGATATAACAATAAAAAGAAGTATGGTAATAGATATTAGAAAACCTACTGAGAAACCATGGACTATTATGAAGCTAATTCAACTCGGCTCTCTAAGCATAGAAGAAGCTGCGTTCTTATGGCTAATG
>JAWAPI010000073.1:0-5399 GCA_038894495.1 Desulfurococcaceae archaeon | reverse complement strand
TCTGGAGCCCCCAACTTGTAGAAAATGCGGTTTTGTATTCAAGGATCTGAAGAGACCGAGAAAACCAAGCAAGTGCCCTAGTTGTAAAAGTGAGTGGATTACACCACCAAGGTTTCTTATCATAAGGAGGTAGTTTGGATTTCTACTTGAATAATACCTCTATGACTTTTTGAGGATTCTTTCTCTTAACTCCACCTGTTAGTAATCCATGAGCTACAATTGGAAGAGCTATTGTAGCATCTACATGTACTGTTCTCTTCTTAGCTCTTGGTGACACCTTACCCCAGCTTACTGCCTCTTCAAGGGTTGCCCCGCTTAGGCCACCCCATTGTGGCATATCTGTTGTGAACTGAACTATATATTCGAATCCCTTGTAGTAGTCATGTATTCCTTTCTCATACTCGGTTATTAATGTCTGAGCAACAGTCATTAAGTTAACATAGTCTTTTGGTACTCCTCCACCAATGTATAGTGCTGCCATTTTCTTACTTAATTTACCTATTTCAACTAATTGATTAAAGTCTTTAACCATATCAATAGTGATCTTCTTACCACTTCTATATGCAAGTAGTAACCCCATTCCATAGGCGCTATCAACTAGTGCGGGTGAGAAAACGGGAACCCCCGATTTAAACGCTGCCGATACAATTGTGTCTAATCCTTTCTCGTCGAGGAACTTACCAAATTCATATAGAAACTCCGCTGTTGAATAAATTCTTGTATCTGATAGTGTCTCCACAAATTCTTTTATTAGCAACTCCATTTTCCTATAATCTAGCTCGTTTGCCACTGTGTCGTAGAACCTATCATACTTATTTCTTAATAGTAACTCATCATCTACACAGGGATGAACCTTATAGTACTTAAATCCCATAGCCTCGTATATATCCTCGCTTATAATAGCTCCTGTTGATACAACAACATCAACATATCTCTCTTCTACAAGCCATTTAATGATCTTCCAGATACCCGCAGTGCTCATAGATCCAGCAAGTCCTAGGAAAATCGTTGTCTCAACATCGCTAAACATGTCCAGGAGAACTCTATATGCTTCTCCAAGTGCTCGTCCTTGAAATGATAAGTTACTCATTTCTAGTAAAAGCTCGTGAATACTTCTGTCTTTTACATCAATAGCTTTAACCTCTCCATAAGTTGGACAAGGTTTACCGCTCACTATATTACACCATTTTTCAATGATTCACTGGAAGAATATATATCTAGTATCCATGTAGAGATATGTAGGATGAGTAATTAGTATCTACTATGCCGCCGCCGGGATTTGAACCCGGGACAACCGGATCTCTCCTGGGTCGACTCGGTAGTATATTGTCCCGTATGAGTCCGGCGCTCTGCCAGGCTGAGCTACGGCGGCTCTATATTACTAATCTTGAAATCATCGGGTTTTAAATCTTTATTTAATTTGGTTTTCCATGAGAGAATATGCTGGGATTCAAAGTGCTAAACAACCTGGATCCCTGTTTTAACCTGGTCTCTGATATATATGCCTTATATATTTAAACATCTTAGGAGAGGTGTTATCATGTCACTACTGGAGGCACAGAACCTTAGTGTTTGTATTGAGGATAGAAAGATACTGGATAACATTTCGCTGAGTATTGAACCAGGCGAGATTCACATCATTATGGGACCTAATGGTAGTGGAAAGTCAACATTATTATCAGCTATAATGGGGTTGGGTAATGCTAAAATATGTAATGGTAGTCTTCTATTCCAGGGACAAGATATAGCTCACCTACCGAGTTACGAGAGAGCGAAGCTTGGTATAGCACTAGCACACCAGTATCCACCAGAGATCAAGGGTGTTAAATTAAGAGATATAGCTCAAGCCATGGCGAAAAAATATGGCTGCTCTGACTGCACTATTCTTGCAAAGATACTATCTGTAGAGGGGTTTATGAGTAGAGATCTCTTCGTAGGGTTCAGTGGTGGGGAGAAAAAAAGAACCGAGCTCTTTCTTCTATTGATACAATCCCCCAAGTTAGCAATGCTAGATGAGCCAGATAGTGGTGTTGATATTGAGAGCATTGACGTGATAGCCAGGGCTATTGAGATATTGAGATCGCGCGGAACGAGTATAATTTTAGTCACACATCACGGAGTTATAGCAGAGAAGCTAAGTAGGATACACAAAATTCATATTTTAATGAATGGTAAAATAGTGCACTCGGGTTCACCCGACGAGGTGCTACCTATAATAATGAAGTTTGGCTATAGTAGGGGCGTTGATTTACTGTTAAATAAGGGTCTATAACATTGTTATTGATAGGTGAAATGCCCTTGAACAAGGAATTTGTCAAGCAAGCTTTGAATAAACCGGCTATTTACGGACCTGACATAGATCTCTTCAAGTATAGAGTCGAGGAAGTAGATATAAGTGAGTTAAAGGAACCCGAGACCTCTCTTGTTGATGCGACTAGGAGAGTGGGATTAGACACGGATAGATTAGCATATGTCCAGACAAATGAGAGAGCTATGTATACTGCCCTTGCTAAGACTCTCTCAAAGTATGGAGCAGTGGTAATGCCTACCCGGGATGCTCTTGAGAGATTTCCCAAGGCTCGTGAACTTGCCTGGGGATTACTAGATCCAACAAGTGATAAATACGTTGCCTTCGCGAATTTGTATGGTGGTGAAGTAGGTTATTTTATATATATCCCGCCGGGTGTAAAGGTTACAATTCCGATTTATACATGCTTAGCAATAACAACAAATAATATTGTTCAGTCAGTTCACAACATTGTTTACGTTGATGACAGTGCAGAAGCAAACCTTGTGACTGGTTGTTCTATTCCCCACGGTGTTAAAGACGGAGTGCACATAGGGTTGTCCGAGTTTTATGTTGGAAAAGGAGCTAGGTTAACATTCACTATGATACATGCATGGGCAGAGGGGTTGCATGTCCGTCCCAGAACAGTGGTTAGGGTTAATGAAGGTGGAGAGTATGTAAGTTACTACGTGATGTATAGCCCTGTTGCCTCCATACAGACCTATCCAACTATATATCTCAAACGAGGAGCAAAAGCCTATTTGGCATCCATAATAGCTTCTAGTAAAACAGGGATATACGATATTGGATCTAAAAGCCTACTCGTGGAACAGAGCGCTTCATCTGAGAACATATCAAGAGTAGTTGCAAAGGATGAATCAAGTGTATATGCGAGAGCAGAGATAGAGGCTTATGAATCTGATACTCGTGGTCACATAGAGTGCCTTGGATTACTTCTATCACCAAATGCACATATTTCCTCAATACCAATCGTGACCTCTAGAAAAAATGGAGCGATCCTAAGCCATGAAGCCGCCATTGGATTGATAGCAGAGAAGGAGATCGAATATTTAAAGAGCAGAGGGTTCACAGAGGAAGAGGCAAGAGCAGTCCTGATCCGTGGGTTCATGAATATAGATGCACCGATACCATCGATCGTGAAAAAACAGGTTGAGTATATATTGGACACTGTGGCAAAGCACGCTGTTGGATAGATCGAAAAACGGTGGGTACATGGAGAAAAAGCAATTGTTACTTACAGTAGCAGGGTATGGAGGTCATTCTGGTTATGCTTACGCTGTTCTATACGAGCTCGCTAAACTAGGCTTCAGGGATAACATTATAGTCATAGCTAAGGAATATGATTTTTTAGTTGAGAAGTTTAGGTCATTCGGTCTTGTTAAGACACTAACCCTACCAAGAAGACCAGGTGAGCCTCTTTATCGTGGTGTCCATAGGTGGATAAAGTCTTTATTTGAATCTACTAATTTAATCTCGAGGTTTCACATTGGCTCTGTTTTTGCAACAGGCTCCAATTTATCCATCACTCCTTCCATACTGGCTAAGCTTATTCGAGGTGCCTCTGTCTTCACTATGGAAGCAATAGAACACTTCAAGAAACCATCGCGTTCAATTAAGATAATTGAGAAAACTGGTGGAGTAGTTTTATTACATTGGGATGAACAACTGGAGATGTACCCGAAGGGTATTGTAGTAGGCCCTGTCTACGAGCCACCAATTTATGAGCCGCGTGATGAGGGATATATCCTTGTCACAACCGGGACACTTGGATACAAAGAACTATTCGATGCTATTAGTGAAATCAATCCATCTAAGGTGGTTCTTCAAACAGGCGATATAAGCCCGAATCATTACATTGGTAGACACCCGGACTGGGTAGTATTCAAATACACCAGCGACATACATAGATGGCTTGCTGGAGCTAGCATTGTGATAACTCAACAGGGAGTAACAGCTGCCACAGCTAGACTAGGATACGATAAGCCAGTGATAATTGTCTATAATCCACGGGTTACTCTTGGAGCACCCAGGAGAGATATAGAGCTATACGCAGAGAAACTTAATGCCATATTTTTGGATAAACCAGATCCTAAGGCGCTGAGGAGTGCAGTGGAAAGTATGGGGAAACCGAGTAAAAAATATCCTCAGGGCTCCAGGAGAGTAGCAGAGATGTTAATTGAACACTTAAAACACCATTAGAGTTAGCTTTAAAAACAAATACACTTAAATAAATTACAGAGGAGCGGCGGTCGTCTAGCCTGGACTAAGACGCCGGCCTGCCACGCCGGAGATCCCGGGTTCAAATCCCGGCCGCCGCATTAATCTTTAAACATATGTTTATACATCTACTCAACGTATTTGGATCCATGGAATTCTTGGAGATCAGTCATTGAAACCTTTTTCACATATCAGAAGTCAATTGATCTCAGTCTCTTCCTCAAAGACAAACCCTAGGAGAAACCGCAGATCCTTAATTGCATAAATCCAGACTATGCCACTCTCCATGTTCACAGTCCTCTGGTTCAATTTATTTACGTAAATGTCATAACCTGAAACGTTGTCTCGAAATAGGTGGTTGCAACTCTTAATGAAATCCAAACGGAGGTTCTAATAAGTTATCCTTTGTACAATCAGGGTTAGTGCTTTAAATTTTCGATACGGTGCTCAACATAGATTCTGGACATTCTAATCTCGAGTCAGCAAGATTTTAAAATACTCATGTCGATAGAATACTGTATGTGAAAATAACATTACAGGAATTTGTAGTTAGATACTCAGGTGTTGAAGTGTATTTTCTAGGGTTTGAGCTAAAGCAATAAAAATTCTTCTTATAAACATATAGTTAAGTTTGATGTATTCATCATTACTAATGTTCATAGTTGATTGTGCTAATACTAACAACAAACTTTATCTCCGATTAGAAATAGATAACGTAAATCTTTAATGCGGGGGGTGGGATTTGAACCCACGCAGGCCTACGCCACCGGGTCCTCAACCCAGCTCCCCGTTGACCCAAGACCCTAGTTCAAAACGTGGAGTTATCGGTTACGTGGAGTCAGGGATTACAGATAACCATGTTGTCCAGAAATTC
>JAWAPI010000072.1:0-5455 GCA_038894495.1 Desulfurococcaceae archaeon | reverse complement strand
CTCTCTGGTTCACTTCCTTAAACATCCACGTATTGAGTACACCTCCTCGAGATCTGGATTAATAATTGTTCTTCTATGAGCTTTAAGCAATCTATATAAATTCCTAGAGTACTTTAAGAACTCGGATTTCAAGTTTCTTTTCCACGATAACTCGCAAATAGATAATAAAACATCTCTTGGTAGATTCTCGTTGGATTTCTCATGACATAGCTTGTCTGTTTTATTCAGCAACTCCACTATCTTCTCTTTCAATTCACTCATAATCTTACTAAGCTCGATTAGAATGTTTGTTAATGCATATATAACACCATACCAGTGATCAATTTTTAACTCAACGGGTTTCTTTAATCCACTTGAGTCTACAATGGACACTCCGTATACAAGGGTCGCTACCTGTCTTCCCAGATCATTGACATAGTATCTAGTCTCAACGTTAAAACCTAGCTTTCTAAGCAATCTAGCATAGGTATCCCCTAGAACACTATTTCTTCCGCTACCAATGTGAAGTGGATGGACTGGATTAGCACTTGTGTGCTCAACTATGACTTTTAATCCTTTACCAACACTGCTTAATTCATCGAATATTTTACCAGTCGTAAACAACTCCACCAACTTATATAACATGTTGAAGTGATCTATGCACACGTTTATGTATCCATTAACAAACGTTATTTTTTCAATCCAACAATCTTCTTTTGATTGAACGTATAGATCCTCGGCGATCTTAGTTCCAACGTCGATCCATCTATTCTGCTCAACATCTTTTAGGAGCGCGTGTAATGCTATCCCGAAATCTCCTAGCTTTGGATCTGGTGTGGTAGAAGCCTTAATCTTTCCCATTTCAATAAGTTCTCTTAATCTAACCTCGTCTATTCCTAGGTTCTTACTTAAAACACTTGGTAGCTTACTCAAAACACAGTTAGTTATCTCGGACATGGCTAGCGCCATTTATTAATATATACTGGGAGTCTCTTTAGTAAATTATGGAATAAAAATTAGTAGATAAGAGGTAGTCCTCAGTTAAATAATATTATATATTATTTATTATTGATTATTGATTAATAAAACTCTCTATCTTGCTATAGAATCTACTCCACCACTCAATAGCTGCCATGTACTTATCCTTCCTAAATAACTCCGCCCACCTTGAATTCCCATACTCTTCCGCTGCTTTAGCCATAAACTCGACAATTCTCTTGGAATCCCATATCCGTGGAGAGGCTCCTGCTAGTTTTTGATACTTAGCTATTAACTTATATAATTCAACTGCTCTCTTGAGTGGTTCTTTTATTCCATAGTATTTTTCTAATAAAACTGGGAGCGCTTTCTCAGCCCATCCCCTGTGGAATCTACAAAAACCAGCGTTCTCGACTAGTATCTCATAAGATGCTCTCTCAATAGATTTCATCGCAAAGTCCTCTGGTTCCATGAAAACACCAGTATATACAGTCCAGTACTTACCTAGCACATACAGCGGGGCGACCAAACCAGGTGTCCAGTAATAATTGGGAGATATATGTCCCCTGTCACCAAATACCCCGTAGACAGGTATGTCCGAGAACTTTACTCTCGTAACTCTTACTCTATCTTCGTATAAAACATCAAGTATACTAGCTGCATCTCTAACTCCTCGCTCACCTATTAATCTAAGTATTTGATTCGATCCGAAAGCTAGTTTTTCCACTAGTTCAACTGCTAATCTAGCATTCCAATAAGAGGATTCTTGGCTTACCTTTGATGGATCTAATACAGGTACGCCACTTAACCCGGCTTCCTCCGGTTTTAACAACCCTCTTGAAACTGCTTCAAATACAAATCCAATAATATGTCCAAGTTCAATAGCGTCTATACCGTATGCATCTGCGAGCTCTATTACTTTCTCGGTTTCATGAATATCAAATACACCTATGAATGGTCCAAGCCCATTGTATGGCTCGTAGTCACTTTTGTATTTTCCTTTTCTAACTTTTTTACATGCAAGTGGACAGGGTTCTCCACATGTTTTCCAGCTCTTTGTCTCAATCGCTTCTTTGTTAAACGGCTCCCAAATATATTTCATTATTAGTTCATGAAGTCTATGTCTAGTTGCTTTATCATAGTTTATCATGTTCCAATTAAGCATTGGTGTCGTTACACCTAGATGAGGATAGTTTCCACCGAGTGTTCCCCCAGAGTTTAGTTTTGAGTCGTATCTATACTTAGCTCCTGTCTCAATTACAAGCTGAGTGTATGGCTTCCCCGATATTTCCATGAACAGTTTATTAATGGATGCTATGTCTGTAAGGTCTGGGGGTTGCCCTTTCGATCTATCGTATTTACCACCATATATTATTGCTACAACATTATGCGCTTTAAGCAATACACTACCTCCACCTGCCCTAGCAGCGAAATCCTCGCTACCATGATCTATTCTTCCTTTTAACAATGTAAATGAGACAAGTGCACCAGTGTTTGTATAGTATGAACCTGGGCCAACTAGTATACTTCTACTATTATATTTCTCGTAGAAATCCCTGTGGAGATCTACGAGGTATTCTTGTAATGCATATGTTCCTTTGAGGCCCTTGTACTCTCTCCAAATACTTAGTAACTTCTCATCAGATACACTATTATATTCTATTGCAGGCTTTCCATCACCTTCGTCTACTATCTTTATGATAGTTAGTTTTTCACTTCTACCTATTATTACTAATGCATCTAGATTGATATTAAATTGATACGCTGCACCGCCCATTGCCGAGACATGTAATCCATATGTCATCGGGCTTCTAAACACTGTTATTAGTCTATGAGAACCGTATAGTTTGGTACCGGCAAGTATTCCTCCTCCTATTACCAGTGCATTATCGGGGTGATACACAGGCTTACTCCAAGAGGTAAATCTCTCTAGATGTAGTTTAACACCTAGCTCTACAGGTCCTGTTATTTCTCTTACATTGAATTGCTCTATCCAATTACCCATAGAACTAGTATCTATGAACAATACTTTGTAGACTTCCCTACTCATTGTGCCACCAATTAATATTTTAAAACAAGGTTTTTAAAGATTCCTCTATTGTAAAGCTGAATTGATCTCAAAGAAATTTAAATAAACTTTTAAATTGTAATACCTTGTTTTTGAAAAATTTTCAATTAATTTATATTTAAAAATTCTTTTTTTGATATTGCTGATTAAAGTTTGAGTGATAGAAGTGAAAAGGACAATAGGAGTCATTATAGTCTTGTTTTTAATTGTGATTTCAATTATTCTATATATTTATTTACAACCCCGAGAAACTACGTCGTTGTCAAGTAGGAAACTAATTATATATGCATACAATGATAGAGTAACAGGAATCGATCCAAGCATTGAGGACGATACTGGTCTCGTCATACTAGGTTCAATCTACGAAACATTAACCTACTATGACTATAAAACAGGGAGTGTAAAGCCGAGACTTGCATTAAATTGGACAAGTAGTGATGATGGTACGGAATGGATATTTTACCTTAGAGAAGGAGTTGTATTTCACGATGGAACACCATTTAATGCAACCGCCGTGAAAATAAGCATTGAAAGATCCAGAGATTTCTATCGTTTAGAAGGAAAAGGTCTCGGATACATATGGGATGCCATAGAGCACATCGAGATAATTGATGAATATGTGATTAAGTTCAAATTAAGCTATCCACAGAGATTAGATCTAATGGCCTCAGCTGCCTACTCAGCTTATATCTTCTCACCAAGTGTGTTCTCTCTGACAGGAGTTTACAACCCCCTTGACAAGAAGCTGGTTGAATGGTTTAATAGCGGTAATGCAATAGGAACGGGGCCCTATAGACTAGTATCTTATGATCCTTTACGCGAGATCAAGTTGGAGAAATTCAGTGAGTGGTGGGGTTGGCGTGAATTAGATAATCCAATTGCACCTGATATTGTAATAATAAAGATTATTACAGAGCCTGCCGCGCAATATAGTGGATTACTAGCTGGTGAAATTGACGTAGCATCAAGTGTTCCACGTGAAAACATAAAGGACCTCATCCATAGAGGTTTCAAGGTTATAAATCTACCTACATTTCATAATTTCATATTATTCTTCAACACAAAAAGATACCCAACAAACATAACAGACTTTAGACTAGCAATAGCACATGCGATAGACTATAACAGGATAATAGAAGAGGTGCTCCTTGGCTACGGATTCCAAGCTAGTGGAATAATCCCACGTGGTTTCCCAGGATACACGGAGTCATTAAAATATGAGTATAACTTGGATAAAGCTAGAGAATACCTGGAGAGATCTGGGGTCAAAACACCCATTAGCATATCACTAATGTATCAAATAGATTACGAAGAGACAAGAAAGTTTGCAGAGTTATTTAAATCGATCATGAAAAATATAGGAATAGAGGTTGAACTAGAACCACAGGACTGGATGAGGTTAAAAGATATAGCACGAGATGTGTGGACTATGCCTGAGAAAACTCCACATTTAATATTAGCTGATTGGTGGCCAACTGTCCCTACTCCTTTTGACTATCTATATACAATATTACATAGCGAGTCCAAAGAATGGAATTTCGCAGGGTATGAGAATCCAGATCTTGATCAATTGATCTACGATGCATACACGCTCGAAGGATCAGACTACAATAAAGCTCTCAGCCTGTATCAAGAAGCTATGAGAATCGCTTATAGAGAGGCAGTTGTTATTGGATTATGGGACGAGATAAGGCCATTTATACACTCCGGCAAAGTAGATCTACCAGAGGATGCATTAAACCCGATGTATATGTATGTAATTAGGTTTGAGCTGGTGAGAGTAAGGTAGTAGATTTGCCAATTAGCTTAAACTATATTGTAAAACGAACTGTTTTATCCATTTTAATAGTGGTAGGCGTAATTATCTTCTCATATCTCTTGTTAATTCTAACACCCGGAGACCCCGCTGTAAAATGGGCTGGTAATCCACGAGGCCCCGAGGCACAAAAGGCCATCGAGATCGCCCGCGTAGAGCTTGGATTAGATAAGCCTCTTTATATACAGATTACCAATTTTGTTCTAAATACTCTAACAGGTAATCTTGGTTTAAGCATTGCATATAAGATACCTGTAACAAAAGTTATTAATACAGCTTTTACATCCACTCTTGAATTAATACTAATTGCATACATTATAGCTGTTCCACTTGGAGTATGGCTTGGAATATACTCAGCTCTTAGGCGTGGAAGCTGGGCTGATAGCTTTATACAATCAACAAGCATAGTACTAGCTAGCTCTCCTACATTTTGGATTGGGACATTAATACTATTGCTACTATATACTACAATTGATTTTATACCACATGGAAGGGTCTCTAGCAAACTAGCTTTAGCAACGAGTTTTAAACCCATCACAGGCTTTTACTTATTTGATGCATTGATCCAGGGAAATATACCGGTATTTCTAGATGTATTAGTTAGAATAATTCCT
>JAWAPI010000071.1:0-5748 GCA_038894495.1 Desulfurococcaceae archaeon | reverse complement strand
GTTGTTGGAATAGCCTTGACGTATGTCTACCCAGTTGCTCTCTCGATAGCTATATTCATACTATTCTATGGCTCCTGGCTACTGATAACGAGCTATATAATGCATATAGAGCATGTATATGCATTAAATCCACGTGTCGCCAGATCCTCTCTGGCCTCAATACTAGTGTTGATATCAACATTGGTTATTTTAAGAGCAATACATCTCGAAATAAGGCTCGCGATAATTACATTTCTAATCGTATTGATGATTCTAGCTATATACATATACTACTTATCAAAACACAGTAGATAAGTGATGAATAAATTAATAGTTCAGCAGGCTATTTCAATAAATAAACTCAAACAGTACATATCACTATGTAAATAGCATACAACTGAGTAATTTTTATGGGGCCGCGGGGATTTGAACCCCGGGCCACGGGGGCCCAAGCCCCGCATCCTAGCCAAGCTAGACGACGGCCCCTTAACTATATCTCTATATATATATATCGGGTTTTTAACTCCTATTAGTAGTCTCATATCTCTTGTTTAAATATTCTACTTGAATCTCTCTTGTATAATTGTATGCTCTCTGTTCGTGTTGGATTTACACCTCTCATCTCAGCTAGCTTTACGCTTGATAACCCTAGGACGAGACTTCCATATAGTAGCTTCTCGAGAATACTACCTCCTCTAAGAACTAGCCTGTGGAATCTTGTATCATGTCTTGAATAGATATTCCTCATGAAATCAACTAGTTTAACTCCCACCTCGTTATCTTGGTCAATTACCTCCAGCACACTGAAGATCCTTGGCGAAGGCGCCTCATATCCTACTATGTCATTGTGCATCCATTCCGGTGCAGTATCTACTTTCACTATGAGCTTTGAGTTTTCATTAAACTCATTCTTACCTCTCAATGCAAGCGGCTCTAGAGGACTATGAGTACTTAGTATCAATAACCTATTCTCACGTATTCCACGATCTATAAAATAAGCTATATCAAACGACTCTCTTAAAGCGATGTCTATGACACCCTCGAGGAAAACCATGTTCTCACGTGCTTCGCCCCGTGTCACTAAGCTATACCCACTATTATCTAGTATAGCTAAGACTCTGTAAAGCATACTTGGTAATGACACCCGTGGTAGTAAGTTACCAGGGATCTTAACATGTAAGACATTATTCCTCAAAGCCTCCTCCTCGAGTAAACCCCCGCTTGAGACCGCAACTACCTTAGCTCTTCTTCTCAAAGCATCCTTAAATGCTAGTAATGTCTCAATAGTGTTTCCACTGTAACTAATGAACAATAATAGTGTATCATCACTAATGAGTCCGGGAAGAACATGAGACTTAACCACGTGGATAAATAACCCTCCACGAGTGAAAGCGATGAGTTGTAAATAATCTCCTACTATACCGCTCCCACCCATTCCAATCACAACTAGTTGTCTAAAGGACTCTCTCACCGAGTAATAATCCCATGTCTCGACGACCTCTCTTATCTGATCAGGCCATTTTAAATACATCTCTCTCAATGTAAACACCAATTTACTTAATACCACTTCTTAGAAAATAGTGTTATTGGATTAAAAATAGATGAGAAACATGGAGTTAGATACTATTGCCAAAGAGCTTCTCTATAGTAAAAGTGTTATTGTATCAAGAGATGTGAATGCCTTATTAAAACTAGGATATACACTGACGAGGTTAGCACTAAAAGCAAATTTAAAAGTAACAATAGTGGATGAACGTGGAGTTGCATCAAGATATATACCATTCGAGCTACTAGATAAGGTAAGAATAAATAATCAACTAAGTGATACATGTAGAGGAGTAGAAGAGCAAGAAGTACGTATCGTTATATTACCAGGAAACACAAAGATCCTAAAACACTGTAGATCAGGGAGAGTAATCGTGCTAGTGAATTCTCTAAGACTTGTTGAAACACCAGGTTACACCAAGTTTTACTTAACACGTATACGTGGACAACCCGTTTTCTACCTGAGATCACCAGATAAAGGAATAAACACCAGAATGAGATTCATGGATGATTACTCAATTGTAGTAGTGTCTCCCACGGGTGATCTAGGTAGAGCCTATGAGTTAATAAAAAACTACCTCGCTACATATGGTGAGATTACAGTTAAAGATGCCATCGTTGCGATCTCAAAAGAACTCAGCTTAGATAAGAAAAAAGCTAGATCACTAATAGTAGATCTAGGTAGACGTGGATATATTAGAATTCATAAGAAGAGAATAGAGCTACTCTAATAATGAGCAAGGGACTCGTCAAAATATACTTTCATCAATCCAAGCTTCTTAAACACGATGTTAATATATTCATCAATGACCATTCTCGATATTCCAAGCTTCTCAGCTCGCGACAAGACAATATTCTCAACTATTGCATATTTCTGGTATTTCTCATTCAACTCCTTCCAAGGTATCCCCGTCATTGCTCTCATAATCTCGCCGTCGATTGGTAAGAGATCTCGTTTCATCATAAAGGACAAAATTGGATATCCTATGTATCCTCTATGAATAGTCCCATTGTCATTACTATATACTCTGAAAACGTTGTTTTCAACCTGGATCAACACTACTTTGTAATCTCTATCTCCCATACTAGACCTCACAATACATGATGTATTTGACAGGGTTTTCAATCTATTATCTCCAAGTGCTCCAATAGCCTCGAGGACCTTTATCCTAGGTGGTTTAACAAGAAGTTTCAATGAAAATCACCATTTATCAATCGCGATACCCCCTGGTTAAACACCTACTCTATTATACAAAGATAATCCCTTATAATCCAATGGGTTTACCAATTCATAAGTCTAGAGTGACAAGACTAAATATTTTTTACCACCTTTACGTTTTTAGAGTTCAAAATGATCATTTCTAATCTTTATATATGACATGTAAATAATATTACTTCATGGTGAACAATTTGGAGCCCGCTCCCCCTGAAACTAGAGAGTTTAGCACTGGGTATGTTATTGCTGGAGCTTATGCAGATAAAGTTAGGCGAACTCTATTTGCTCAGTTAAGAGACCTCATAAGACAAGACAAAGAATTCAGCAAGGAGATAGCTAGGGCATCAGCAGAGCTTAACATCGTTTTGTACCGGATACTAGTAGATGAGCTTAAAACAGATAAAGGCGATCTCATCAGAGCTAGAATAAGCTATACCCTTGATCAAAAGACAAAGAGAATAATCTGGGACTATAAGACACTCAGAGTGGAGGTGTTTAGAAGAATACCTGATAATCAAGTTGCAGAAGTAGTAAACGACATTATCTCCAATAGACTTAGCAAAATACTAGAGGAATTTAAAATAGCCCCGCAAGTTGCAGAAGCTGCTGTAAGAGCATTCGAGGTAAGCGAGGAGAAACTAGAAGAAGAGAGAACTAGAGTGATCCAACCACCAACAATCCATGTCTTAAAACCAAGTGATATAATAGGGGCAATCATCCCTCTAGGAGAGACAATAGATGGGGGGTTACTGTTTAAGATCAATGATAAAAATGGGCGCTCAATTGGACTTGCATCTGTCACACCAAGCGGGGATGAGCTAGTAATAGATGCTATAGTCATACAAGAAGGAGTCGCAAGGAGATATCTCTCGAGGACACGTGGAAGTATAAGAACATATCAAGACTCCCCGGAGATGCTAACCATGGAGATAGACAAAGCTTCTCCTACAGAGCTCTCACGAGAACAAGCTGATGGATTAATCAGGGAGAAAATGCTATCCTTGATGTAACATTATTCAAATTTGATTTGTTTTTTAGATGCATCGGCTTAAACCATAATATCGTTTGACAATGCACTTCTACGAACCTTCTCTTTAAATCTTTAGTCAACAAGATATCATCCACGGGGATTTATTGCCAAAACTAGATCTAGGCAATGCACCTGAAGATATTCTTGAATTAAAGAATGAGGATATAATAAAGGAGTTTGAAGCCACTCTACAAGCTGCTGGCGCATCAAGGGAAACTATAAAGGCATATCTATCAGCTATAAGAGATTTTCTATCATTCATTGGTAATAAATCACTAAGAGAGATTACTCTAAGAGATGTGATAAACTGGAGGAATAGTAGATTAGCAAAGGGGTTTCCAGGCGCTAAAACCGGGGATAGTATAAAGTGGCAGGTAACACTACATTACTACTCTATACTACTTCGAAGGTTTTTCAAATGGCTTGGATTACGTTTAAACATGCCTGGTGTTAGAAGAGTGCCAGCTAAGATAGATGCACTAAGCGATGAGGAGATAGCCTCTTTACTCTCAGCCGCTAGGAAACCACAAGATAGACTGATAATTCAATTATTCTTATCCACGGGTCTTCGTAGCAGAGAGTTACTTGATCTAAGAGTTGGGGACATAGATTTTAACAGGAGAATCATTAGAGTAAAATCAGCTAAGTATGGTAAAGAAAGACTTGTTACTGCACCACCAGAGGTTTTTGAAACACTTGAAGCATGGATCAAGCTAAATAACCTTAAACCAAGAGACAAGTTATTTAAATTAACGTATGGATCACTGTATAAAAAACTGAAAACACTTGCAAAAAAAGCTGGAATAGATCCATCTCGTGTGAGACCACATATATTACGTCATACCTTTGCAACAATGGCTATCAGGAGAGGACTTAGCCTACCTAGTTTACAGAGGCTACTAGGACACAGCGATATTAGAACAACACAAGTATACTTACACATAACTATTGATGATATTAAGAAAGAATACGATGCTAAGATAGGTGGTAATGTAATTAATGCAATGAATTGCCCATCTTGTAGTAAACTAATACCACTTGATGCAATATACTGCCCATATTGCGGGTCCAGTGTAAAAGAACAAGAGAGCGGCGAGACAGGGATCTAGTTACTCGACAAGCCTAGCTAGAACAACTCTGGGTAAGTTCCTATAATTCTTGTTTCTAGATTGATAATCCCTGACCAAGGATTCTCCATCGTCAATTGGATACATATCATTGTAATCTACTAGTTTATTAATAAATTCATCCTCGAAGATCATTATATAAACCGGGTTTACTGGTATACTCCATCTCTCACCTGAGTATTTAATCTCGAGTAGTCTATGTAAAAACTCCTCGTCACTCGCTTGCTCACTTGTTAAAACAGCTCTATAGTACTGGGTTATGTAATGCGAGACTATATATGCAACTAATGAATTCTCCCTGTATACCTTGAAAACACTTATCTCGCTATGGTCTTCGAGGACAATATGTGGTCCATACTCGATCGTATAACCAAGCTCGACGATTTTATTTATAAACTTATTCAGATCTCTTACTTTATTAAACTCTACTATTCTTCTCTGCAAGTAATAAACACCTATCTCCTAATCGGAGAAGTCTGTAATCAACTATTATATCTTAACTACATAGTTTAATAAGTGAAGATAGACTTGTAACCTAGATCAAACGGGGACTTCTTTTGAAAATAAATGGAGTAATACCTGGAAGCCGCGAAGAAAGAGAAGCAGTAGATGCAATTAAAATTGAAATGAAAGATACAATGGATTCCGTGAAGACTTTAGATATACCTGTATATGAATGGAGTTGGAGCTGCCAGTTTGAATCCAAGGAACTAGTCTCACAGTGTATATTGTTACCATATAGTCACATGAGATCAATTGAGATAAATCCTAGCGAGATAATAAACGTTAAAGATATAGATAAGATACTTAAACAAGGCTCAAATTTATATGAAAAAGTAGTAATGGCGAGA
>JAWAPI010000070.1:0-5804 GCA_038894495.1 Desulfurococcaceae archaeon | reverse complement strand
TTTTGCATGTGAACATGGAAGTATTAGGGCGTATTCCCTTCCTAACATTCCAGGATCAAATACTTCCAGTAGAAATCTGTGCCAGAGCCTAATGTGTGGATGGTTAAATAGAGTAGTTTCTCTAGATGTTGTACGCATAAGGTTAAAAATCCTAACACAATAACTCACAAATTTTTGTATGAACTAAATGCATATCTATGCTTCTTTGAGTTGCGAACTAGTTGTTTTGGTCTCAGAGTCTTTTTCACGAAGTATGTTTCATTAACGAGATAATTAGTGCTTAGCTCAATCAGAAACAAAATGTATAAGAATCAATACACGGAACTATGTGCCCATTGGCCTACCGAGTGTATTAATTGTTGAGAAAGAATGTTTTTGAACCCGCCCCGAGATACCCTACGTGGTTATTCACGTATCTCGTAGATAAGGGCATAGAATTTAAAGTAGTAGACAATACGATAACATCATATGATACGCAGTGGCGATATTGAGAAGGATTCCTATCATATTGTATCCATTTGTATAAGACATAGTTATAACCATAAAGGGATTTGATTTAAATAAATGTGTGAAATACTAGCTTATTCCATTAGACATGCTTCAGGTCTAATATACCTTGAGGTAGATACACAAAACGCATCGGCAATAAAATTATATGAAAAACTTGAGTTTAAAATGGTAAAAACAATGGAGAAATACTTAGGTCCTGGTAATAACGCTTATATAATGGAAAAAAGCTATAATGGTCCATCAATAAATCGTTTATGTATAAATGAATAATTAACAATTGTAAGTTTATACGAACTTAATACTACCTGGTTTTTCGCTCTCTACCCTTGGTTCAAACTCTCCTTTCCTAACGCTTGTGATTTCTTGTTGTTGAAAACCTACTTGACTTAGTAATATTTTTTCTACTAATTCCCTGTAATCCTCGTCGATAATACATTCTTCGTATTCTATGCTCGTTTCGTGCCTTTCAAGGTTTAGAGTTAGTTTTATTCTGCAATCCCCGGCTTCGATTAGCGTACTGTCATGTGTCACGACTATAACTTGCCCTTCTTCGCCACTCATATTTCTCAAAAGTTCTTTTAATCTTAAGACTAATTCTGCACTGAACCCGGTTGTTGGTTCATCAAGTATAAGAACGCTCTTATGGAGAAACTTGGAGTGTCTTCTAACTACTTGATTCAATGCAAGTCTATATGCTAAGCTTATCGCTATGTTTTGTCCACCACTTAGGGAAGGAGCTTTATATACCGTGCCTCCTACTCTTATTTTCTCCACAACATTGAAATCGTCTGTGACTACGACTTCTACCGGTTGATCACGAATTAAAGCATTGAGGTATTGATAGAAGAATATACGAAACTCATCTATGAGTCTCTTTAAAACTTGCTTCTCAATTTCCTCCACTGCTTTATAGGAATACTCGAATAAATCCTTTATATTTTTCAAGGAGTTTAGTTCCTCGCGTAATTTCTCTGATTCTTTCTCCAATGAGGTGATCTCCGCTAATTGCTTTTCAATCGAATTTATCAATTCCCTAAGTCCTCCAATATACCTAGCGATTTCAGTTCTCTTCTTGAGAATGATATTTAAATTTTGCTCTACCTGTGTAAGGATATCCTTTTTGCTCTTGATCTCTTTTTCAATGTTTTCAATTAAATCATGGACCGCCTTTATATCTATTCTAGAAACCTCTCCTCTTAATTCTCTCCAGTTATTAATTAAGGAAGCGATCTCTGATTTGAATTCAAGTGTTCTCTGTATATCTTGTAATAAACGTTCACGTCTTCTAGTCAAGTCTTGGATCCTTAATTTGTATTCATAAATAATTTTATCAATATTGTTCCTGTTTTCAGCTATGGACTCTCTTCTTTTGACTATCTCATCGACTTGACGTTGTAGATCATGCAGCTTTACTCTGAGACTCTCAAGTTCATATGTAATCTCTTTTAGTAGTTTTCTTCCATGTTCGTGTGGAATTAGCTGCCTACATACTGGGCACAGGCCTTTATTAATTAGATTTTCTATTTTATCTCGTTCCTTTTCGAGAGCCTCAAATCTACTACGTGTTATATCTATTTCTTTATTTAAAGCTGCTAATTGGGCATTCATATTGTAATATTCGTGATCAATATTAGCTTTCTCCTTCTCTTTTGAATCTATTTCCTGGTAGAGGTCTTCAAGTGTCTTGTTTATCTCGTCAATAGCTCCTCTTAACTCCTCGATCCTATCATTTAATCTATCTATGTATTCTCTGAGAACATCTTCGTTTATTAATGAAGCCTTTATTTTCTCTGCTATCAGGTTTTCCGCTTCTTTAAGCTTACTTAGTTTTTCATTATATGTTTCAATCTCGCCGTGAAGGCTTTTTCTCTCGTTTTCCAATTTCTGAATCTCACGTCTAATCTCTTCCCCTAATTCTTTAACTCTGCTATACTCACTATCCAGAATTTTCTCCTCGTTCTCGAATCTAGTTAGTTCCACGCGCTTGGAGTCTAGCTCCTTGGCTAGTTTATCCTTGTTCTTTTTCATCAGGTTTTCTCGATGGAAGTTGTATATCTGTGTTTTCTCTCTAATTAATTCATCCAGTTTCTTGCTTACTTTTTCATAATTGTATTTGTACATCTTATACTTATCTAATCCCAGTGCTCTTTCAATGATCTCGATTCTCTCTTTTTCATCTAGCTGGAGTACTTCGTGTATGTTAAATTGAGGAACGTAGAGAGCAGTTGAGTAAACGAGTGGAGTTGCAGATCCTTTCTCGCTTTTCTTTTCACGTATTCCTAATAGGTTTATTACATATTCATCGAGCTCGCTACGTGCATATGTAGTTTTTCTCGATTTAAGCTTAACTCTCCCCTCTTCGATTTCGTATTCCTCAATAGATCCTAGGGTAGAGTTATAGGAATCGCCTCTTCGCTCGATCACTCTTTCAACGAGATAAAGTTTTCCTCTATGGAGTAGTAGTAATCTCACCTTTCCACGTGGACTATCAACTCTTAAGAGGTCGGATCCATGGGGGTTCTTGTAGGCGTCGAATAAACCTTTCTCGACTCCTTTTGGAAGACCGAATAATGCGAATCTAATAGCCATTAGTAAACTGGTCTTTCCGCTTCCAGTGGGTCCATAAATTGTAATGACATCTTTTGGAGGTATTACCAAACATGACTTTCTGTAACTTCTAATGTTCTCTAGGTATACACCTAGTATCCTCATGTTATCACGTATCAATCCATTATATCAGTTAGACCTCGTGGTGCAATTATCTCTTGAGAAAGCTTCTCTCTTCTTTTCATTATTACCTTAATGTATTCTTCGTCAAACCATGCGGGAATATACACGGGGATTGGTTCCTTGATAGGTAGATCAGGAGTGTAAAGGAAGCACTCCCTGTCACCGAGATAAGGCAAGGCCTCTGTAGATATCCCTATATCTCTCAACAAGCTCAAATCACTGCTACTTTTTGTTCTCATAGCGATAATAGTGTTGAAGTTCCCGAGTATTTGTCTCTCGATCATGGACGCCAATTGCGATATTGCTACAAGTCCTATATTGAATTTACGTCCTTCTCGAGCGATCCTAGCAAATGGATTGAATGGCGTTCTAACACGATCTCCGCTTAGATATAATGGAGCCTCCTCGGAGACTATCGAAATAACAGGCCTACCTCGAGATTCCTCGACACCTGAATCCAGTCGTTCCTCAAAAATTCTTCTCATAATAGTCAAGACCGCGAGATCGGCCTGAACGTTCTCGAGGCCTGACACATCTAGTATAACTATAAATCCATTATCAACTTGTTTAACAACCTCACTAATGTCGAGTCCCTGATCTTCACGTGGATCAACAATATTATATTTACATAGACCTCTCCAAGGATAAGATCCTCCATCTGGGAGTTGAGATACAAGTGCCTCTAGTAAGCAAGCCAATTCATCAGGGTTTTTAAGAACAGGTGATACTTTAACAATGCTTCTTGAGTCATCTAGAGTAATGATGTTCCCCTCATTACCAAAAACGGTAGTTCTTACTCTCCAACCCATATTAGATAGTATTAGTCTACGTAAAATCCTAGTTACTCTCGCATCTATTCCTCTATCTACGAGAGTTCTATGGAGTCCACGTTTCTCATTGCGTGACTTTCCAACACCTTCATATCTAACAAGATTATCGGCTAATAGGGGTATAAGCGCGAGCATATTTGCAGTTGCGAAATTAGGGTCATCTGCTAACATAAATAATTTAGTTGACTGTATCCTAGGTTTATTAAACTGCGCTCTCTTGGGCTCTATTTGACTAGTCTCAGCCTTCTTAAAGATCTCTATGATTATTGTTAGAAACTCCTCTATTAAAGAAGCTTTATCCATATCAATTGATTCGAGCGATGCGAAATCAACAAATGTAATACTACTAGCTTTTAAGGAGACTTGATCTTGATAAAAATATCCTGGTATGGTGGCAAACTTGATCTCTTTACTAGGTTGATTCAATAACTTATATACATAGACCTTGACATCTCTCGATAGGGATGGGTTAGTCCTAATAGCGTCAACTAAGATACCGATAAATCTATCTTGTATATATCCCTCAGGTGTGGAGTATTCACCATGCCTATCTACTACTAGCCAGCCTATTTTCTCAGAGGACTCTAGAGCATATTTTACGAGTATACCTTGTAATCCACTTGTCTTACCTGAGCCCGTCTGTCCCACTATGAGAACGTGTTTTCTAAGTATCTCGGGTAGGTCAAGTTTAAATACAGCATTCATAAAATACTTCTCTCTAGCGAGTAGCTCGTTATGTGCAACACCTGACCTTAATACTACTACTCCTATACCACTACTGCTCCCCTGTCGCTTGCTAAATGAGTATTGACTTATTGACCTTATGATTTCTTCTGATTCCATATCACCTTTTCTAATCAAATATACATTATTCATCGGCATAGGCGGTCTCGTTGCTTTTGTTAATATTAATTCATCATTGTCTCCACGAGATATCTCGAGAAATAATCTCCCTTTCACCATGGTTACTAATTCAAGATGGCCCATGGGACTCTGAGTATCGATTGGTATGGCTATTCTAGGGGATTGACTTGCATAGCCAACTACCTCTAATAGTAATGTTCTCATCCCATTAATTGTTTTCTCATGAACGTAGAGTAGATCTCCAAGCGAGGGGATATATCGTGTATCGGTTACTACGATATTGACTATATCATTTTCCCATCCATGAATGAACCCAACTTTGATCAAGTCATCCGACCTCATAACCTAATCTAAGCTTCCTGGTTCTCTCAAATATGTATTCAAGTGGGTGTCCAATCTCGCCTGTCTCTTTTCTAATAGCACTTATAAACAAGTCTTCTAGTTTACCTAGCTTGTTGAATGATATTCTAACTTTACTATCAATCTCCATAAATCCAAATGGTGGAAAACCATATATATTTGACCTATGAGCCATTATATCGCCTATAACGTCGTCCACGCGTTGTGTAACCTCTGTGATCGCACTATGGTATAAAACAGCTCCAAAACCGGTTTTCCAATCGATCAATGGTCCATTGGAGTATACATCTAGGTGGAATATGATATCCCCGTTTGTAGTAATGGGGAACCTTGAAACCCATATCTTAGATAACGGAAATGTCGGTCTATTAAACAAGTAAATGATATCTATCGCGGCGTCTTCCCCATAAGTTTTCCATATCCTCTCGTTTATCAATCCAGATGCATTTTCTACTCTCTCAGTACTTGTGTTTGCATATAGACCCGTAACACCTGGAGTAGATGTGCTTC
>JAWAPI010000069.1:2297-5944 GCA_038894495.1 Desulfurococcaceae archaeon | reverse complement strand
CCCTATATCCATTGCCATTGGTAGCATGGTGGCAATGTTTGTAATTCGATAGATGCCAAGGGCGATCGCCGTCCCCGGAATAAACCCCAAGACTGCCAAAATCAGAGCTTCCTCGAAAAACAGCAATTGAAAGATTACGCGAGGAGAAGCTAGTGTTTGAGAGCAGATTACCTAGTAGGATTCAGAGAGATCGTATATTTTCATATTTTAATAGAATGGGCGCTATTGTAATAAAATTAAGCAAGGAGAGAGTAGCAATAGATCCAGATTTCTGGAGGGAGTTCAAATACAAATTACTAAGTCAAATCGATGCAAATAATGAAGAAATAATCTTGAATACCTTAGGTGAGAAAGGATATGAATTGTGGAAAACGTTATATAGTGATAACGCTATAATATATGACCCGAAATCAAAGAAGTGGAAATTCATCATAGAAACACCTTGACAACGTGGTAGATAGAATTGACAATATCTCTTTGTGTGCAGAAGTACAGGGATTACTTAAACCACGTGAATATATACTCTAATGGGGCAATTATAATAGGCAATTCCTTTGCAATAGATGGATTCCATGAAAAACCATTTAGGATAATTACCCATGCTCACTATGATCATCTGCATGGGTTAGACAAGAGTATCTCATTCTCAAAGAACATTATTGGAACACCTATAACACTTGACTTAATTGAAACACTTGGATATGTAAAACAGGATTTACTACTACTATATAAGCAGAAAAAGATACCATTAGACTATCATCAAAAAATAGAGTTTAACAACGAGGAATTAGAGCTATACAATGCTGATCACATACCGGGATCATCCCAAGTACATGTATATCTCAAGGAAAAAAACCTTAAAATAGGATACACAGGTGACTTTAAACTAACTAGTAGAACCGAGATAATGCAAGATCTAAACGTATTGATAATAGAGGCAACTTATGGAAGCTTGTTGTATAATCGCCCATTTAAAGAAAGTATAACTCAAGTATTACTAGATATAGTGTTAGAGGGGCTATACAGACATAAATATGTATATATATATGCATATCATGGAAAAATCCAAGAAGTAATGAGTATTCTCCGAGACAGTGGTGTTAATGCATCATTCATACTACCAGATAAAGTGTACAAAGTCGCAGCTCTCCTGGAGACAAAATATGGATTTAAATACGCTCCGTATTATAGAGAAAGAGATTTTTATAAACCTCTACGAAATAACTCCTTGCACCAGGACAAGGACAAGTATATAGTTTTTAAACACTTTAACTTAGCCAGAAATAGACGATTAGATGGAAAATCTCTTCATGTCGTTTTAACCGGGAGATTTACACAAGAACCATTTCTCAAGGTAGATGACTATACATATGTTGTCTCCTTCAGTGACCACGCTGATTTCAATGACTTGGTTAAATATGTAGAGAAGTCTAATCCAGAGCTAGTTGTAATCGATAACTCACGTCCAGGTGAGGCAGAATTCTTGAAAAGCGCTCTATTAGATAAAGAGTATTGTGCAGTCTCAATGCCATAGGGGGTCTCATTGAAGATTGTGGTGGTAAGACATCACATGCTTAATGCCCGTGTAATGGGACTTGGTGGTTCTCAATATGTAATGTTAGAGACTGCTATCGCATTCGCAGAGAGAGGGGTTGAAACATTTATCGATAGTCCATTTATAAAATCCAGGTGTGACTTACTCAAACTCGCCGATTTCTTTGGGTCGAACACGATTGACTCACTAAATATAGGTATTGGAGAGCCTGATAACCCACGGGTTGTTATAAATACAAGTGGCGATGTATTATCTGGACCTGGTGACATAGTTTACTTACATTATCCATTCTTCCTTGATTACTCTATCTACTATACACCCGTCGGAGGAATCTTTGACTTAATAGGAAAGGTATATTCATTAATGAACATGATTGCTTTCCCAATATTTATTAAGGGAGTAAAGCAGTTTATTGCTAACTCCTCTTTCACAGCTAATCTCTTTAATAAATACCTTGGTTTAAAACCGATTGTTATATACCCACCTGTAAACATCGATGATATAATTAACGAGAGACCTCTTGGCTATGATGAAAGAGAAAACTATGTTTTAATAGTCTCACGGATAAGCCCTGAAAAACACCCAGAGCTCGCAATTTACCTAGCTAAACTACTAAGAAAGGACAACACAAGAGTTGTATTGGCAGGCTCAGCGTCAAATTACAGCGAAATATACTATGAAAGCTTATTGGAACAGGCTAGGCGGGAAAAAGTTGATGATAATATAGATATATATCTTAATATACCAAGGGAGAAATTAGTAGAATTATATAGGAAGGCTTTCATATATCTGCATATAACCCCGAAAGAGCACTTCGGGATTAGCATAGCAGAGGCTATGGCGGCGGGAACACCTGTGATAATACCTATCAATTCTGGATCGTGGTTTGACATAGCGCTAGAGGATCCAAATATAGCAACTCCATACAAGACTCTATGCGAAGTAGTTGATATAGTTAGAGATCTAAAGGAAAACCGAAGGAAATGGGAATTCTTAAGTAACAATGGATATCAAAGAGCACTTCAATTAGATAAACGAGTCTTTAGGAGAAAAATATTTGAGGTAGTTAGAAGATTTATTGAATAGAGATGAAGAAAGATAAAACCTGATACAGTGATGTTGAAGAATCGATCAGATCAAGAATGAATATCACCTAAACCCGTGTGGTGGGATAATATAGGAATCGTTATCCCGCCGGGGGGACTTGAACCCCCGACCACCCGGTTTCTACCCCCTCACTACAGCCGGGCGCTCTGCCGCTGAGCTACGGCGGGTTTTCATTAATTAATAGTTTTTAGTGCTTTAAAAGCTTTGTTTACATCATTTCTAACGTACTATTACAATGGGTTTGAATATGACAAATGGTATTGACGCTGACACTATTATAAGAGATATCGAATATGTTGACAAGATATTGAGAGAAAAAGATACTATCAGAGAGGAACTAATCGAAGTATCTCGTGAGATTATAAGGTTATCAAGTAGAGTTATACATAGTGTTCATGACAAGAGACTTGATAACGCAAAAGCTAATTTAATAAGATTAAGAGAGCTCGTTGAGAAACTACTTTCAAAAGCTGATCCGCACCCTGATCTCATGTATAGTGGACTTATTTACAATGCACTAAGCGAGTATGTTGAGGCATACTTACTATACTCATTAATCGCTGAGAAACGCATTCCCTCACTAAGTGAAATAAATGTGCTTATTGTTCCTTATTTACAGGGGCTTGGAGACTTGGTGGGGGAACTACGTAGACACGTAATTAGATTACTCGATGATCTAAGAGTTAACGAAGCTGAGATATACCTTCAAGTAATGGATTTAATATATAGAGTGTTAAAGGAAATTGATTACCCAGAGCCATTGATACCTGGTGTTAGACACAAAGTAGATGTGGCATTGAGACTAGTTGAGGATACGCGTGTTTTATTACTTTCCACTAAGAATTCACTTAGATGTCTAGGTAGAGAGATAAAGTGAAAAATATAGAAAATGCTTTAAAAACCCATAGGATACTATATGAATGTATAGTCATGGGCCCGTCGTCTAGCCTGGCTAGGACGCCGCCCTGACGAGGCGGAGGTCCGG
>JAWAPI010000069.1:0-2287 GCA_038894495.1 Desulfurococcaceae archaeon | reverse complement strand
GTTCAAATCCCCGCGGGCCCATGGCTAATATAAATATGAATTTTTACTAATCGATCTCTTCATATATTTATATTTGAGTATTTCAATTTATGTTTATATGTATATATACTTACTTTACATGACTTGAATAAATATTCTTGTATCAAAAGAACGCTAACCGTAACAAGATGTATTATTAAGCTTTTTTCCGTCATTATAAATATAAATTGTATTATAAAATAGTAGAAATTTGTGGGTGTAAGACATGGTTGGTGTGGAGAGAAGAAGAGTGCAAAGAACTGGTTCATCATCGTTTATTATAACTCTCCCGAAAGAATGGGTTGACGCAGTCAAGTTAAAGAGCGGTGATTATGTTTTAGTTGAAAAGCTTGGTGATAAATTAGTTCTTGTTCCTCCATCAGTAGAGCCTTCCCAATTGAAAATAGCAATAAGAGTACACTCAGCTATTGATACTTTACAGGTTTTTAGAGCTATTCTAGGAGCATACATCTCTGGGTACAACATAATCAATGTATTTTTCGAGAAATCTATTCCAGAGCTAGCTAAGTACATTAGTGAATTAAAAAGTCTCGTAAGAGTGAAACTACCAGGTATCGAGGTTATCGAGGAATCTTACAATAGTGTTTCATTCAAGGTACTTCTTAATATACAAGAGATCCCATTGATAAGTGCTATTCGAAGACTTCATTTAATTGTTAATAGTATGTTACAAGACTGCGTTAACCTTATAAAAACCAATGATCTAAATATAGCTCATGGTGTAATACAACGAGACGATGAGGCAGATAGATTCCACCACATGATAGTCCGCGAGCTTGCAACAGCATTACTAGATATCAAAGTTCAATACGAACTAGGAATAGCTAATATAGCCGAGACCTTGAGCTACAGAGTTATTGCAAGGAATCTAGAGAGAATAGCCGATCATGCAGTCAACATCTCAAAAAGAATACTAGCTATGCGGGGATTAAAGGATGGTTCTAGCCTCATACTAGACTTCTTAATCAAAGACACAGAGTTATTTAATAAAGCAATGAACTCTCTGTATACGTATAGTAGGAGAGAGGCAGAGGAAGTGATATCTGAGAGTAGGCGAATAGTTAATGAAATAGAGGATGCCTTGTATAATAGGGTATTACTATCATCGCTGGATGTAAAGGAAAAGGTTACTATAACACTAATCCTAGATAGTATAAAGAGAATTGCCAGGTACTCGAATGGAATTGCTGAGGCAGTCTTAAATATCAAGATAGCTAAAACAAGCGAGCTAGATATTAAATAATAAATTCTAACGATGTTGATCAATATTTACTTAAGTATTTAAAACCTGTTATCTAAAGTATTTTATTGAAGCCGGGGTGGCCGAGCGGTCTAAGGCGGCGGGCTGCAGGGCTCTCAGCTTAAAGGAGGCTTAGATACCCGTTTAACCGCGGGTTCGAATCCCGCCCCCGGCTCTTACAACCAAAACTAGGAGAGATTACTCAATCGTTCTTATACTTTGGCACTTAAGTTTCTTTAAAAACTCTTCTAGTTCATTAAGAGGTATTTTAATAGTGTAGAGGTAACTAGAAGTTCTTGCTTTTACCTTGGCTACTCCCTCTTTTTCAAGTTTAATAACCCTACATTCGATTGCTTTTTCACTTATCTTTATAAACTCTTCTACACTTTTTGTTTCCCGTGGCATATATAAACACCTCCATATTCACGTTCATATGTAATTTATCCTTTTAAATAACATTAATTAAATCCAGTATATCCAAGGTGTGATTGTTGTCCATTATCGATAGAGGCGGTCTTAGATTAGAAGATTACTTGACGACTATTTATAGATTAGAAGAAGCGCTAGGAGAAGCACGAATAACTGATATTGCTCATGAGTTATCAGTAACGCCTGCAACAGCGTCTAAGATCATAGGTAAACTCGAGAAAAAGGGCTTTGTAAAGAGAATAAGATATAGAAACGTCAGGTTAACACAACCTGGTAGAGAAATAGCAGAACGTATTATTAGAAAACATAGAATAGCAGAGGTTTTTCTATCAAAGCTCCTTAGATTTAGTGATCTAGACTCCCATCACTACGCACACTTCCTCGAGCACCTACCAGACATAGTTATTGAAAGAATCTATGAATACATTGGTAGACCAGTTCTTTGTCCTCATGGTAATTTAATACCTGGCTCTGTAGTCGAAGGCATGGTAGAGCTCTATAGTATGTTAAATGTTGATCTAGGAGTATCCTACACATTAATTAGAGTAGCGGGAGAGTTCACTAAGGTTCTCGAATTTC
>JAWAPI010000068.1:0-6062 GCA_038894495.1 Desulfurococcaceae archaeon | reverse complement strand
TTGTGGATTTCTCTCAAGGATCTTAAAGTATTTATCCTCAATTAGAGTCGATTCGTTATACTACATATACTGTATCGTGTTAGAAATCTTCTACGAGTTTCTTCACGACCATGGAGAGTTCTATTAGTGTTTCAATATATTTTTACTACGGGGATTTTATTATGTTCTATGAAATTGAACTGTGATCTATATAGATCACGTGCAATGCTCGTCGCGTGATCAATCGATCTCTCGATGTTCCTTAGCATATCATACACTATGTTAACTTCGAGAAATGATAAGAACCAATGTCACCGCGGAAAATATTCACCGATTAGTGTTTTATTCGGTATTCTTAGGGAATATAGTGTTAATTTATCAGCTAAACTATCTTTTTCTGCTAGTGCCTGGAGGCTTTGAGTATCATATATAAGCATTATTCACTTAGCCACAACCCAGAGAGCTAACAGTCTATATTCACTCCATCACCGCAAAAAATAACCCAGCAAAAGAAAATACTATAAGTAGCACCAAGAAAACACAATAGCAAAGTAACCCTGAGACAGATAACAATCACATATAACCCAAAACCATTCAATAAAACCATTCACGGTAATAAAGTGGAAGCCCCATGGAAAACAAATAACATCTCCCTAGGTAATCAAAAACCAATAACTAGCAAGCGAAAAAAGATTAGCCCAGGTAGGCTTCTTCACAAATCCAATGAGGCACATCTCATCATCTAATCAAGAATCCCCATTGATACCTAAAATCTAGTATCCAAGTATATCATCCCATAAATCTCTCTCACTTTTTGAAACAACCACACTAGGAGCTCTTAACTTAAAGAACTCTGATGCAACCTCCGGGAATAAGCAATACGTAATGACATCTTCCTCCTTCGTGTAAAACCCCTTCTCCATAACCTCATTTCTACACTTCTCATAAACTGGTTCAAGGAGATCTGCTGGTCTACTATCAATAGGATACTCACCCTTTAATACCTGTTTAATAACATCTCGCTTAATCTCAGCAGGTGGTTTTCCATAAAGACCCTTAACGTAACTATAAGTCTCCTTTGCAACTACCTGATATCTACCATACAAGACATTTAAAACAGCCTGCGCACCAACGATCTGCGATGCAGGTGTTACCAGTGGAGGCCAACCAAGATCCCCACGCACTCTCTTAACCTCCTCTAAAACCTCACTCAACTTATCCTCTGCACCTACTTGTTTCAATTGAGCTTTGAAGTTAGATATCATCCCACCAGGAATCTGGTGCTCTAAGACATTTGGATCAGGCATAAACACTCTTATATCAAGCAAGTCCTTATACTTTGTAAACAATATCTTGCCTAAATAATCACTGATCTCGCGTATAATATACATATCTAGTCCAGGCCTCCTCTCTGATGGCAGAGCAAAGTACATCGTCTGGATACTCGGGTGACTTGTGCCAAACGCCAGTGGACTAATAACTGTGTCGATGAAATCTACCCCAGCCTCCACAGCCTTAATATATGTAGCTACTGCCATGCCACCTGTGAAATGAGAGTGCACATCAACTGGTATTCTATATTGTTCTTTAATAGCTTTAACAAGGTTATAGCAAGTGTAGGGGTCCAGGATACCAGCCATATCCTTGATTGTTATATGATCTACATCGAGGGATACTAGTTCATCTATGAGTTTCAAGTAGTATTCCAGCGTGTGAACCGGGCTTATTGTATATGTAATCGTACCCTGCACTATGGCTCCAAGCGACCTAGCCTTCTTAATAGAAGTTCTCATATTCCTAACATCATTTAATGCATCAAAAACCCTGAATATATCAATACCGTTTTTAAAAGAATACTCCACGAATTTCTCGACTAAGTCATCTGGGTAATGGCGGTAACCAACGAGATTTTGACCACGTAGAAGCATCATAAGCTTAGGCCGGGAGACACGCTCCCTTATAATTCTAAGTCTATCCCATGGGTCTTCACGTAGATATCTAATCATAACATCGAATGTAGCACCACCCCACATCTCGATAGCATAGAAACCAGCTTTATCTATCTTATCAAGTATCGGGATCATATCCTCTGTTCTAAGCCTAGTAGCGATGAGAGATTGATGAGCATCTCTCAGTGTTAAGTCAACTATCTCTACCAAAACAATACACCTAGTTGTCTTTTTAAACTCTTAACTCATTTTAAATAACACAAGGGTATAATAAAAGTAATCAGCGTGGATTACATGACAATAGAGGTAATCAATGTAACAAAGTTTTTCGGCAAGTTCATGGCGCTTGATAAAGTATCATTGAATGTAAATAATGGAGAGATCGTGGGGTATGTAGGTTTAAATGGAGCTGGTAAAACAACTACAATAAGAATCTCTGTTGGTGTTCTCCCACCAAGCAGCGGCGATGCCTTAATAGATGGATACTCGGTGACCAAGGATAAGAAAAAAGCATCTAGATTAACTGGATGGGTGCCAGAACAACCCATATTTGAAACAGACTTTAAAGCAATAGATTACTTCATATACTTAGCAGGATACTACGGGTACTCGACTAGCGAGGCTCGTAGACTCGCGAGAGAACTACTCGAGAGATTTGGACTAAGCGAAGCTCTCAATATGAAGTTATCATCTTACTCACTAGGTATGAAGAAAAGGTTTGCACTAGCTGTATCTATGATCGATGATCCCCCGAATTTCATATTCGACGAGGTTTTGAATGGATTAGACCCAAAGGGAATCGCGTATTTTAGAGAACTAGCTCTCGAGTTCAAGAAAGAAGGTAAAGCCGTTTTCTTCTCCTCTCATATATTAAGCGAAGTCGAAGGCTTAGCAGACCGGGTAGTATTCATACATAAAGGCAAGATCGTAGGATTATATACACTAGAGGAGATCAAGTATATGGCAAAGCCAGCAGTTGAATTAGTATTAAGTAGTATAACGGAGGAGGTATTAAAAATTCTCAGGGAATATGGAGAGCCAATAGTATTAAATGAGAGAAAAGTAATAATCAAAGGATATGCAAAGGATCGAGGCGATCTAGTCAGAGATCTAGTTAGAGCAGGTACTAGAATATATGAAATTAAACAAGAGGAAAAAAGTCTCGAAGATTTCTTCTTTGAGCTAATTAAGAGAGCAGACATGGTGCGTTGAAATGATAATTGGTCCTGCACTATATGATCTAAGGAGAGGAATTCTCAGAGTATCAGTCATGATAGTGCTAGCTCTATTCATTATTAGTGGCGTTGGATTAACTTATCTCGTTCACTCAATGCTTACAACTAATCCACTACCGATAGTTAATCGTATAATCATATACGAGGCAGATCTCAATGATGGAACTCTCTACATTGAGGGCGTAGTCTACACAAGACCATACGAGCCCTTAAATGGAGAACTCGAGTTCAATTTAGCATGTTTCAACATGTCTAGATTCCACGAGGTAATGAAAAGCGGAGAAGGAAAAGTCATATCAGAAGATGAATTAAGCAAGTTCATTAAAGAAGAGGGCGTGGAGGTCGCGCAGGGGAGATTTAGTTTTAACGGGGAGTTTAAATACTCAGTGAAGATCGATAAAGTGTCTATACCCAGAGATTATATGTGTAGATTCAAATACACTTTGATCACGGCATTCCTAATTGCCAATTACTATAGATACAGTGAGATCTTATTAACTAAAGATGACAAGCTAATTATATACGGGTATGATGCGAGCTCGCTACTTGATCTGCGTTTAACCATTTTCTCATCAACTACCCAGGAACCATACACAAGTATTACACAGGGATTCCTTATAATCTCCTCTGTCTATAAAGAAAGAGAAATATACAAAGTAATTGGAGCTGCAATAATACCTTCAATGAAGGGATTGCCTCTTGACATATATATCCAGCCCGCTAGTTTCCCAATGACGGTGGAGTTTAATCCGAGCGAAGTAGAAGAAAAATACATAAAGATAGGTAGTGTAAATCAAGGATTATTTAAAGTAGAGGTTAACCCGGGAATCATAGGTAAGGGAGAATATGGTTATGATATCGTTGTAATCGCGTCTACAAATGAGACCATAATCTACGGGATGGATCGTGCATCTCCATATATTTTCGATAATCTAGATAGAGTAGGCACAAGAGAAATAGCATTAATACAATTACTCACCGGAAGTTTAGGCACTGGTATATTCCAAGTTTTCTTCCCAGTTGTAATGCTGTATCTAGCTTACGTATACATTGCAAAACCTAGGAGCCAGGGCGCATTGGAGTTCATCTTGGCAAGACCTATAACAAGGTTCAACTTATATTTAACGAGATTCATAGCCGGTGTATTGGTTGCTCTAGTAGCATCTGCTGTTTTCCATGTTTCATTGATGCTATCTATATGGTATGTGTTTAGAGTCTCATTCGACTACGTAGTGTATTCGCTACTCTACCTAGGGACAGCGTTATCTCTGATAGCGTTTTACTCGCTTTGCTACTTCTTCTCATCAATCACACGTGGTGCTAGGTACTTAGCATTATCCATATTCATATACTTGTTCTTCACTGTTATCATTAATATTCTACAATCTGTGATCATGATTATCACTATTCGTACCGCGCCAGTTGAGAACATAAGAAAATTATCAACAGATATTCAATATATATTAAGCTACTTCAATCCACTAGGTATTAGTACCTTTACAAACTATTATATTGTCAAGTATATTGGAGTAGACATAACAGAATTAACCCCCTCAGAGAGCGTTGTATTTCCTGCATTTGTTGCATTATCCATCGCCGCGTGGATCACTATACCTTTAATACTTGGATGGCTTATATTTAAAAAAGCAAATCTACAGGGTTAAAGTAACAACTACGGATAAATCTAATAAATCTAAATAACTCCCTTTTCTTCCAGGTATTCTCTCATTAATTCAAATCCTTTTATTAAATCATATTCTTGCATTGTAACAAATGTTATTCTAAGATGACCTGACCCGGCTGGGCCAAATATAGAGCCTGGTAATACCACCACCCCCTTTTCCTCCGCGAGATTAATGGCAAAGTCCACGTCTCCTAAACCAAGCTTTGAGAGATACGAGCTCATATCTGGCCATAGATACATGCTTGCAAGTGGCTTAAGTAGTCTAGCCCCTGGGAAAAGCCTATTGAATTCTAAATATGCATTGTCTCTTCGTCTTCTATATATTGGTATGACTTCCTGAAGATACTTCTCCTTGAATCCCATGCTTAGGTAGTAATATGCTAGCCATTGCACTGGGACAGGGGCAACTATTCCAAATATACCCTTTAACTTCACGAGCTCTGGCATCACATCCCTCGGCCCATAGATGTAACCTAGTCTACCACCTGGGATGGCTATATCCTTGCTAAATGACCCACAGACAACCGTGTACTCCAATGCAGGGTCGTACTTCTCAAGCCAGACATGGCTAGTGTCGTATACAAGGTGCTTATATGCTACATCGTATATGACAAATGCTTTCTTCTCGTGGGCAACATCCACTATTGTCTTGGCAACCTCCTCCGCGATAACCCTGGATGTTGGATTATCTGGACTTGCAAAGACTACGGCCCTGGCCCTGGATCCCAGTTTCTCCTTAATACATTCAGGGTCTGGATTATAGCCGTTCTCGTATGTTTGAACACATGTCTCAATACGTTGACCAGTGAACCTAGCTGTATCCCAATATACACTATATGAAGGATCTAATAAAAGAATAGCGTCACCTGTGTCTAGTAAAGCATAGAATGATAAATATATAGCCTCGGCGCCGCCTGTTGTTATCAAGATCTGATCAGGAGATACATCTATTGAACCATGCTTCTTTAAGTCTTGTGAAATTGCTTCTCTTAGTTCAGGTATACCTTGCGTAGGCATATATCTATAGTGTTTAAACGGATCTTTACGAGTCATTTCAGTAAAATACTCAAGTGCCTCTTTACTCGGTGGTAAACCAGGCTGACCAGCTGTGTAATCATATACTTTAACCCCTCTACGTCTTAGCTCATGTGCTTTACTAATAAGCAATCTATGTGGATTTAAAGGAATAGATTTGACGCGCGTCGACACTCTATC
>JAWAPI010000067.1:0-6116 GCA_038894495.1 Desulfurococcaceae archaeon | reverse complement strand
AGTGATTGGGGGTAATTCAGCGCAAGCAAATCCAGGCGATGTGCTTGAATTTACAGCATCATCGGCAGCCACAGCATTAGTAATAGGTAAGCGTGAAGACTCAGCTGCATATTTTGAGGGAAGCGCTACCTATGTTACTGACACATCAGACTTCTGGCGAAGAGATAACGCTAAGTACCCTCTTCACGGTGAGGCATTTACAGGTGAACCCGCATATTTTAAACACATAGTAGGAGCTGTTAAGGCATTGTTTGAGAGAACAGGTCTTAAACCAGAGGACTTTGATTATGCTATTTTTCATCAACCAAATGGTACATTTCCAATAAGAGTCGCACGAATGCTTGGGTTTCCCAAGGAAAAGGTATTACCGGGCCTTATAACACCTATTATTGGAAACAGCTATAATTCATCCGCGTTAATAGGATTATCAAAAGTTCTCGACGAGGCGAGACCAGGTCAAAGAATACTACTCGCCCCGTTTGGTAGCGGGGCTGGAGCAGACGCGTACAGTATTGTAACTACTGATAAAATATATGAGAAGCAAGATAAGGCTCCACGAGTCGAGGATTACTTGAAGAGAAAGCATCTTGTCAGCTACTCTCAATACGCTAGATTCCGTAAGATTATCGATAGAATTGATTAAAGGTGATCATAGTGAGGATAGTTATCCCTTCTTCATGGAGAACTAGGATCCACAGATACAGATTGATTGCGACAAAATGCATGAACTGCCATAGAACAATGTATCCTCCATCATCTATGTGTAGATATTGTGGTTCAAACCAAGTAGAAGAGATAGAATTAATCAATGAGAAAGCGAAGCTATTAACATGGACAATTATATATAGCGTTATGGATGGATTTGAAAATAAAAAACCAGTTATCCTCGGGATACTAGAGACGCTTGAGTCGAAAGCAAGGATTTTAGCACCTTTAACCGATATCCTGAAAGAGGAACTAGAACCGGGAATAATAATGGAACCTGTCCTAAGAAGAATAAATGAGGAAGGAGAACACGGGTTAATATACTATGGAATAGCATATAGACCTGTTATCAAGTAAATCTAACTATTTTTCTAAGTATCTCATACTGGGCTCTCGTAACCTTGTCTACATTATTATCCATCTCAATGAATTCCCAGGGCAAGTGTTCATCGATTTCATAACCATCGAATACGTATTTAAAATCTATATTGCTTTCTCTAATTGTTCTACGCCAAGCAGATAATCCACCACCATTTAAACTCCATTTTAAGATAAACTCGCCAAGGGGCTTCGAAGAGAGAGCGAGTTGTGCTTGTATAATAGCCCAGTCAATATCATATAATCTCGATTCGACAAGACCCTTGAGACTTGATTTGTAAAATCCTAGAATTTTTTTCAAGCGATCCTGATTGCTCATTCCAATCCATTGGAACGGCGTGTGTGGTTTTGGAACTAGTGGATTAAGAGAAATTATTACTCTACTACCATGATCTTTAGCTAATTTAGCAATCTTTCTTATCTCCTCTATTTCATGTTTTATTTCCTCGACATTGATTCCTTTGAAACCATATATTAAATAGATCTTGATATCGAATTCTTTCATAATAGCGTTTTTAATGAAGTCATTGACATAACCAAGTAAACATGGATATTTACAAATCATAGATTGTATTGATGGCGAGAAAGACTCCACAGCGATTGTTAGTGTTTTCTGACCAAGGAGTCTAATGTAATCAAGCGAGTCATCGAGGTACTTAGATATCCTTAGCGAGGGTAATGCCGCTTTAAAACCTTCTAGGACAAGGTGTTCGAGCAGCTTGAGATGCGTGGAGCTTACTGGGAAAACCAGGGAGTATAATACTAATCTCCTACTCTCGATTGAATATGATGATCCCTTGTTTATTATCTCTTTCAACACATGTAAACTACGTTCTCTATATGGTTGAAAAACACGTGTTTCGATGCAAAAGCCACACCAGAAGAGACAACCTCTAGATACCTCGAGTTTAAAACCTCTCCCATATATTGGTTCAATATGAGTGTTTTCTACTTGCTTTACAGGGTAGAAAGCAGAGTCTAGGTTTTCGGTTATTTTTCTCCTAGTCTTCCTATTGGTATAACCAGGCACATATACGTATTCTAAATTACTAAGCTCCTCGAGGAACCTTAACTTTGAATCACTATGTTCAAGCCATAGGTTAATTATTTCATCGAGTGTTGTCTCAGCTTCTCCAATTACAAATGCATCTATGATATCGCTATATGTCACTGGATTTTCCATGACTACCGGGCCCCCAGCGATAATGACATGGTCTCTTCTTTTACTTGAGAAGACTTCTATATTACTTCCAATAAGTAACCTAATCAGGTTGACAATATCTGGCTCGTAGTGAAGTGTAGTGAGGATCAATGGAAAATCTCTTAGTTTGCTACTAGTCTCAAGGCTACGGGGTTCTTCTTCAATACCAGTTATTTTACTACAATGAAATCTCTCTACGTATATTTCCTCCTTGGAATTCAACAAGTGGTATACTATATCAGTGGATAAACCTGAGATCATAACCTTATATAAGCTTGGATATACATATGCTATTCTACTTTTAACTCTTGAGAGCTTCTTCTTATATATATTTATCTCCATGGTTTTGTCAAACCTATATAAATATTTATATACCCTACATATTCGTATTTATATATGGTTAGAGATATGATTGATTTCTCTAAGTATTATAGTACTCTTGCTAGGAGTATTAAAGCATCGGAGGTAAGAGAACTATTAGCGATAATATCCCGCAGAAGAGATGTAATAAGCTTTGCTGGGGGTATACCAGCTCCAGAGTTATTCCCCATAGAGGATTTAGCAGAAATCTCCCGAGAAGTTGTATTAAATAAAGGTCATATAGCTCTGCAATATAGTGAGACCAAGGGGGTATTTGAAACAAGAGAGATTTTATGTGAATTTCTAAGTAAGAGAAAGCGCATTCTATGTAATCCAGAAGATATGGTTATCACTACTGGTAGTCAATCAGCACTAGATTTAATTGCAAGGGTCTTCATAGATCCAGGGGACCTAGTTATAACCGAGAATCCTACATATCTTGCTGCTATAGGAGCTTTCAGAAATACTGGTGGCAGACTCTTGGGAATACCAATTGATGAATATGGAATGAAAACTGATATACTAGAAAAGAAGCTTTTACAAATGAATGAGGACGAGAGGAGAAAAATAAAATTCATTTATACGATACCAATTGCCCAGAATCCAGCTGGTGTCTCATTAAGCCCGGATAGGAAGAAACACTTGCTGGAGATAGCATCTAAACACGATCTCATAATTATTGAGGACGATCCGTACAGTTACCTAATATTTGAAGATAATATAGATACAACAACAATTAAAAGCATGGATAAAGAAGATCGTGTAGTATACATTGGAACAATTAGTAAGATATTGGGTCCTGGATTAAGAACAGGCTGGGTTGTTGCAAACAGCGATATCTCTAGGAAAATTGAGCTTGTAAAGCAATATGTTGATCTACACACAGCTACTTTAACACAATTAGTTGTTGGAGAAGCATTCAAACGAGGTGTTGTTGATAAAGTAATTACAAGAGCGATACCACACTATAGAGAAAAGAGAAATACAATGTTAAAAGCCATCGAGGAACAGCTTTCAGACGACGTATGGTATTCAAGGCCAATAGGAGGATTATTTATCTTTATTTACGTCTATAAACAAGGCTTTGATGCAGGCATGCTACTAAGCAAAGCAGTAAATGAATACAAAGTTGCATATGTGCCAGGAGGGAGTTTCCATGTTGATGGAACAGGCAAAAACAGCATGAGATTGAACTTTAGTTATCCCACGCATGAGCAAATTCATGAGGGAATAAGAAGACTTTCGAAGTTAATAAAGGAATCATAGATTAGAGTATTAATTTTTAATACTTAGAATATATCCTAATCTTTGAGGAGGCATTAATCCAAGTGCATCATCTATTCTTTCAATATCAAGCACCTTTATAAACCTATTCAGTTTATCTGCGAGACTCCTTATAACAGTAGGCTCAACTGAATCACCTCTCTCAACAAGAAATGCATGGATTTCACTAGGTCTCCCAGTCAATGGTAGCCAATTCGTAAAAGACAGCTTAGATATAATCACCCGTTTATACTCGGTATTTATTAAAACCTTGTATTTAGGCGAAGGCTCTGTGCTAGTGATAATTATACTTCCCCATTTTTTAACTACATTTGCAAGGTGCTTTTCAACATTGAATCCAAATTGACTAATCCTGCGAGTGTTTGACTCGCAATAAAATAATGGTTTTAAACCTAGATCGTCAAGGACTAACCCAGCTAGCAAGGCAATTAATCCACATCCTTCAACTAGAACTGGTTCAATAGCTTTCTTCGCTAATTCAACAGCGTGTTTCAAAAGTGGTTTTAATGAATCAAGTGGTTTAGGCGTAGGAGTGAAATCCTCAACGTGAGAGACATCTATTGAGACGTAATTAGCGAGTAGACCATTTCTATCCACGCCTAGCACCCCGTTTTTACCAAAGGGCGATATGGTTACTATCTTGCCAGCAAATTCTGAGTTAGAGGTTTTCGACTCAAGTATTCTTCCCACACCTGTTGAACCTATAATAACTGGCTTACTAATAGGTATTCTACCTGTTAATAGTGATTTCTCAATATCTCCAATATAGATATACAAAGGCTTAACCAATAGGTCTTCATTCATTACAACGCAAGGATATGTATATTTCTCTAATTTACCATGATACACTATTGCTTCCTGCTCCAATTAATCAACCCCTATATATTAGTCTAAGTATAATATGCTCTTATAGAATATCACATAATTACTATCTAGGCATATACAGGTGTATACTTATGTCATTAGATGAATTAAATTTACCTATCCACTGGGTCAGTAAAAACGCTAGGCATAAAATTATTGAACTAATGATTTCAACACGTAGCATCACAGAGTTAGCAAGAGTCCTAGGTGTTTCACCTACTGCGATTAGGAAATATATTAAAAGACAAGCGAATCCAAGCGATGAAGTCTTAGCTGTAGCTATTAAACACGCTGGTATGTATGAGAAAGACGCTATTCTTACAATAATAATAAATGACTTACTAGAGGCAATATATAAACTATATACATCTGTTGATGAAAAACATAAAGATGAGATTAAAAAACAACTTTCACGAATAATAGGGTCGTAGATTTGAACGAGGATAAGCCTTTTTTATCCTCGGGTATATTAGTCGAGAGCTATGCATTACTCACTAGATACATGGATCTATGTAAGCAAAGAGGACTGGATTGCTCACCTATACTTCCCTCATCGGATACCTTATCTCAAGTGTTAAATGCCATCGAGAAAGGGTCAGTTAATTTACAATATCTTATTGAACACTTCAATAGTATTTTAACTGAAAAAATAGATTGTGACGTAGTGATGGACGCATTTAAGCAAGTTTACAATGTAGAAATAGATTGTTCATCCGCGAAAAAGCTCTTATTATTCCAACTCGTTGGCTGGTACCTAGAGATCCTGGCGTCTCTTGGTTATGTAAAGTTGAAGCATACGTGGAGAACATGAATAGAGATAATTTAATAAAGATAGTTGAGAGAATAGAGAGAAGTCTAAGAGCTAGGGATATGGTTATTAAAAACATCGGGATAAAAGACAAGCAAAGGAAATACGAGATCTATATTAATCTATATACAAATCCGCTTAGAGCGAAAAAAATTAAGATTATAATTGCGAAGCATAGATATAAATACAGGGTTTATAGTGGATTGAAGAGCTTAGACCTTGCGATCAAGAGAGCAATAGCAATGGAGCTATCAAGAAAGGGTGTAGGAGATGAAAACACCCCATAAGACGAGAATTCAGGTTGCTATTGCAATACTTAGCGAGCTGGTCAAGTCAATAAATCAAATAGATAGATCGAAAGCCATTGAAATACTGAAAGAGACATATGCATCTCGTAGATTGCAACCAATAAAAGGTAAGACCACCCCCCAAGATATATATGATAAAGAGATGTCGACTCTATATGTTATAGGTAAGTATGGTTTAAGACTAGATAGCGAATACCCAGAATTATTT
>JAWAPI010000066.1:0-6396 GCA_038894495.1 Desulfurococcaceae archaeon | reverse complement strand
ATCCGGGAACAGGAGGGAACCCATAAATGTTTGTGGAATTCAATTAAATTATAGCAGTATCCTTCTGAGGGGTGTTTCAAAGCATTTGAGTCTGATCATCATTCCGCTAGATGCGAATACAACTAGTGTAAAATTGTCGAAGTTCACGTCAACAGTCATGATTTTCCTGGTTCTCCCTGGTTCAACTGTTCTCCTGAAGTAGATCGATACGTAAACCTCGTTCTCAACAGCCTTCACAGCAAGCTCTTAGTTACTCCAACCTCTATACTTCTCAACTCTTTCACTAGATGTCATCACTCTTAGCTTAACTGTTTTACCTCCATGTAGCTTCAGAATTAACGCTCCGCTCTCCATGTCCAGCTTGTAGTCATATCTATCTATCCTAGCTGTTAATCTGCTGAGAACTGGTTTCTTTCTACCGTTCTGTTTGCTAGCTTTAACCACTGCTTTAGCGTAGACGTAGATCTGCTTCACGTGGTGTTCTCCGGAACCGTGCCTCCTCAACTCCGAATAGAACATTCTGTGTAAAACACTTATCGAAGGAACTTTATCCAGGTTCCACGACTTGTTGACAACGAATTGAGTTACAATTCCGAAAACCTCGTCCTTTAAGGCGGGGGGGGGGGGGGGGTGAAATAGATTTTGTTCTACGCTGATTAGCCATGTTGATTGCAAACCACCACGAAGAGTTATTAAGTGTCAAGGTCCCTTTAAACCAGTCTCGCTCAATGGTAGATACCATTTCTCTTTTTTGACTCCATAAAGGTATACTTAGACCAGGAAAGTTATTAAATAGTGTACTTGGAAATAGCAATAATTGTTCCGAGTACATATCTCAAAAAATATGTATTGAACTAGACGACGAGGAGATCGTCAGTGCGTGCCTGAATGGAGTTGAGATCGTACGTAAGGTCTTAAAAACAGGATTCTTAGAGGTGATTTTCTCATCCCCCGTTCTTCTCGGGGATCCCATAAGACCTCGTGGTAAATAAAATCCTTTCTCCCATCACCTTACTCAATGTTCACGATACCGGTATATACAATACTACGCAATAAGAAAGTATTTAACGTGAAAAAACTAAGAACATAGCTATTAAGAATTCATAGTTTACTCAACAAGACATACAGTGCACTGAGTGGACTAAGAATAAATGGATATACTATGGTAAACCCTCCCCTCGAGCGAGCAATAATAGGATTTATTAATCTAAGAGTAAAGAATACCTAGAGCAGAAAATAAATCTAGAAGAGTAGCTAGGTGAAATACTTACATATCCAACGGTTCTAGGAATAGAAGCGGGGAGAGCGACAAGGTTCGTACATGTAGTGATAACAACATCAACATCTAGCTCCTAGCTTGGTAGGATAAGCCTCTTAACTCGATCAAAAATTTAAAAACGCCCTACATAATTAATTTTCAAATAACATCGATAGGAGTAGGTAAAACAAATCGGTTTGGGGAGATTAAATGGAAAGAAACTTAGTTATATATGTATGTAGCTTTAGTATCGTTCTAAGTATTATCTTAGTCATGTTGTTCACTGTAACACCATTACTCCAAGGTTATGGTATAGGTGAAGAGATTAAGGAGGCAGGCGTGGTTATACCCGTAGAATACATAGTGCAATACGAGTGCCCAGACGGAAAAGACCCATTCGCAGGTTCCTTCGGATTCTTACTGAACACAGCTTTAGCTAGGTATGTATGGGGAGGCTGGGCCGAGGCCAATCAATACAACGAAAACTTTTACTCTATCTCTTCGGGCATAATACTTAGTAGACGATATATAATAGAGGGTGACACCATTGTTCAAATGCTATATTTCTACTTCAATTCAAACACTACAACAACATTGAAAATAAGAAGCGCAATTTGGTTCCCAAATCAATATCCCAACCCATATGCATACGACGCACTATACATTGACTACAGAAACTATGAAGCACACAGGGTCTATCGCTATACTTTAACATTCCCCAAGATCAGCTACACCACAGTGTGGGGTAACATAACAATGGGATTGGGTTGGCCGAGCAACCGTATGGGGGATGGAACCCCTGTAGTTAGAGGCTATAACTCCGGCGTGGAGGTACTTTTAAATCCCTCTTTCAGCTTCCAGTACTCCAAACCCACAGAGGGGTCTACAACGTGGACTGTTCACTTCGTAATAAGCTTTAATGATGCCAACGATATTGGTAAGACTTTCGATACTCTAAGTCTATTCACGATCTGGGATTCTTCACGAGTCTACGAACATGTTAGGATAGTCTTTAACGAGCCATTCACAATACAAGATATTGGAGATAGGATAGTGCTAGCTATAACTTTCCAGCTAGTGCCGATGGGTTAACCTAAGTGATGAGTCTTGAAACACAGGAGCATACCATTGTTTTTAGCCTTAGTGTTTATTTCATTATTCACTCTATCCTCTAATACTATGTCTAACTCCGTATCCGTGACCGTATCCCTTACATACTCGATCATGGAGAGCATTTATGAAAAACAATACATAGCCATAACACAGACATACGCCATAGGTGAGATCATTGGTAAAAAACAATACATAGCCATAACACCAATATATAATGTGGGTGAAGACATTGAAGAAAAACAATTAGTAAGCGCTACGCAAACGTACTCCATGAATGAGTTTCTGGGCTCAAGAACTACTCCTCTTACCATTAATGCTTCAATAACTTATAATTTCAATGAATTGATCCAGGAATTGATCCAGGACACTAATGCGACAGAGACGACGACAATTAATACCGTGACAGATACATGGACCGTGATAATCACAGAGACAATGATAAGCTTAACCACCACTACCGTGACTGAAACTATAACAGAGCCGGGAAGAACATATGCAATCACTTTCACAAGCGTATATACAATAACAACGAGTAACACCGTGGTTGAAACATCTTACTACACAGTTAGCGAGGCAGACCACAGCTCCATGGGAATCTACGCTGTGATACTAATATTAATCCCTACACTTCTACTCACTCTCCAGTGTTGTAGAAAACAAAAATTAACAAGAAGAAAGTAAACTAAGTGTGGAGATCCAATGTAGGGGAAGTAACATGGAAGAAACAAGTGAAAGATGAGATAAGTATTGCATAAAACACCTAAAACAAAGCTCTCCTAAACTTATACAATATAACAGCTACTACTAAACCAATTGATACAGGGACAAGAATGGACTCAGGTATAGGGAGCAGGGTTGGATCTAGGTAATCAGCTAACTCAGGACCTACATTAGCGGATTTATAGGTTATAACAGGCGATATTCTTATCACACCGCTTGGAAACTCTATTGAACCCTTCTCAACCACCATTGAATAGGTTTTATCGACAACCTCGAAATATATATTCCATCCTTGTAATTCCTCCCAAGCCCAATCAGGCCCCTTATATCTATATAAAGCAATATTTCCCCCGATACTTGTCCAATACATCTCAACATAGTAGTCAGCTCCGATGTCATAGAATCGATATCCAGTGGTGGAGTCAACATCAGTGTCTACAAGAACACCCACCCATACGATCTCGCCTTCTCCAAGAACAATAGATTCTCTAACTGTAATATTTACACTAAAGTGGGTTTCGTTAAAACCATAGTCAATGACAACAATGTCAGTATAGCCTGGAAGTTCATTATTATCGTATTGAAGTTCATTATTATCGTATTGAGTGTCTGTAAGTTGCTTATAGAAACTCCATGGGTTACTCGCTGACACAATGCTAGTGAACATCATAAGAACCAATACACCTATGAAGACACCAAGAGAAAACTTGCTCATCCACTTCACCCTTGTACACCCTCATAATATATTTTATTTTAATAACCAATATTTAAATTTTTTAGCCTCATTCTATAGTCTAAACAATAAGAATCGTAGATAAAATACCTCACATCTAACAATTACTATCCAAAGATAAAAAATACAAAAATTAACCGGATAAGTAGAAATAGCAAATACCAACATATTCATCACTTATTTGAAAAATCTAATAAAATCATGAGAACAATAAATCCATTTAAAGTATCCAATGCCGCCGCCGGGATTTGAACCCGGGTCACGGGCTCGAAAGGCCCGCATACTTGACCGGGCTATACTACGGCGGCTCCTCTATTGATTAACCAACTCCAACCCCTTATAAGGATTTATAAAGGTTAGACCTAAAACCTAGCAGTTGCTCTCAAGTCGATTAGTGGAACTTGTGTGTCTCAAGTATATATACAAACTTAATATATATATACATGGGTAGAGAACAATGCCTAGATTACTAAGTGGATTAATACCCTCTGGAGTATACGCATATAAACTAAGAAAAGCCCTATTTGCACAAATGAGTAGCTATATTAGAAAAGACAAGGAATGGGCTAGCAGAGTAGCTTACTACTCAGCATTATTAAATAGAGCACTCTACACATTACTAGTAGAGGATCTAAAGGTAGAGAAGACGGATGTCATTAGAATAGCAATAGAGTTTGAAGTAGACGAGGTCAACAAGGCAATAAACTTGAAATGGGATACGCTCAATATAGAGATATATAAGTGAATACCACCTGAGACATACACAGATAAACTAAAAAACTTTATGTTAAAAGCACCTGAGCTAGCACTAGGAATATTCAAATACAGCATTTCAAAACTAGGAGAAACCTTCGATGGAGACATTGTATACAGCGTTAAAATAGATGATAAGGAGATAGGAGCTTGCATACTAGTCCAAGTAGATGAAAACACAATACTATTGAAGAAAGCAGCAGTCTTAGAGCCAACCCCCGCAGTATTTGAAAAAGTAAAAATTGGAGTAGAAGGTAAAACTATAGAAGACACATTAGTTGATAAACTTGGAGAAGTTATGAAAATAGGAAAGCATGTCTCCCATGACGATGCATATAACATAATAAACGCTATTAGAGGTAGAATACAAGCCCAACCCATAGAAAAACCCCCCGAGATGGAAATCATAGGTGAGGAAACCTAGAAAAGTCACCCCTACCCAAATACATTTTTTAATCCCCCTCCCTTCTCCCCTTAAAACATACTCCCCAGATCAAAAAATAAAACAATAATGGACAATCCCATACAAAACAACAAAAATTAATACCGTGGTAAAGTAATCAAAGTTTTATAAATCAATAAAAAGGGAAGGGGTTAAAATTTATAAGTATCCTAGGGGGATAAATTAAAGGAGATGAAAATGCAGGTGCTTACCCAGAGAAAAAAAGTAACAGGTAAACACATCTATGGGGAACTATATGGTTGTAACCCAAGACTATTATCAGACCCCGACTACATCAAAAAAATACTAATGGAAGCAGTGAAAATTGGTGGATTCACACTCCTCGATGCAAGGGTCTGGCATATACAACCAGGTGTAAGCGGAGTGGCAATAATACTAGAAAGCCACATCAGTATACATACATGGCCTGAATATAGTTTTGCAACAGTAGATGTCTATACATGCGGTGAGAAAGGAGAGCCCGTAAAATCCTTCCATTACATAGTAGAGGTGCTAGAAGCAAAGAGATATACAATGAAATTCACAAGTAGGGACTACGAGGAGAATGAATGAGTAAAAAAATAACTATAATTGGGGCTGGGCCAGCAGGACTATACACAGCGCTACACATAGAAAAACACGACGTAAACATTATCGAGGAGCATTCAAAACCTGGAGTCCCAAGACATTGCGCTGGGCTTGTAAGCTATACTACAGCTAGATTAATTCAAGAAATATCTCCTAAACTCATTGATCAATCATATAGAAAAATCCAGTTTATAACACCCGAGATTAAAACCGAAATAAAATTCAAAAATCCAGTAATATACCACGTTAAAAGACCACTTCTCGAAGAGAAGTTGGCATCATTAGTGGAGTCGAAAGGACATATAATACTATACGATGCAAAGGCAAAACCTCGGGATAAAAAAACTATATATGTCTCCAAGAACATTGTAGAATACAACATACTAATAGCCGCGGATGGAGCGAGAAGCATATTCAGAAAATCAATGATCCCCGAGAAAACAAAGTACTTACATGGAATACAACTCGAAGCCAGAGCGAGAAACATAGATCCGGATACTATTACAGTGATATATTCAAGTGACAATCCATATTTCTTTGGATGGATAACACCATTATCCAATGATATTGTCCAGATAGGATATGCATCCATTAAACCACGAATAGAGGCATTATACAAACTTGCAAAAAGCAAGGCAAACATAGAGATAACAAGCACCATGGAAATATACGGTGGACTAATACCTATTCATAAACCAGTGAAAAACCCTATGATATCCGGAAATACCATATTACATGGAGACTCAGTACCCCTCACAAAACCATATACTGGTGGAGGATTATACTACA
>JAWAPI010000065.1:0-6599 GCA_038894495.1 Desulfurococcaceae archaeon | reverse complement strand
ATCATTAGATCTTAGAAACAGAAACATAAGTTAACAGAAAATTACCTTAAATTTGGTTCCATATGAACTAATCATATGATTCCAAGAAGACGATGTTTAATAAATTACTGTAATAGACACGGTAATTTATAGACCAAAGGCATGTGATCAAGATTTAATAATCTCAAAACACATCACTATCCATATGTTGTCAGATATTCACTAATTGAAAGTTTTTAAGGCCTTGACAAGTAGTAATATCCGTGGCAAATTTAAGATTCAGTAATAATAGGTGATTAAATGAGCTTGAAACTCGCAAAATATCTCGCTGTGAGAGGAGTATCTGTAGCAGTCTCTTTATTAATAGCAATATTACTAGTTGCACTTGTTTCTAATCTAGGAGGACGACTGGATGAATTCCTGTTCAACGAGATCAAGACATCTATTAATAATCAATTCATAGACGAGAACTTTAGAAAACAAGTGGACTCATACTGTGAGATGTGGTGTAAGCTTATTCTAGGTGAAAACACCACAGACGTAGATTTAAGAAATTGTTTAACAAGATGTAGAGACGAGTATGTGGTCAATGAAACACTGAGAATTATGAGGGAACAATATGGAATCGATATTGATCAGCCCGTTTTCTTTAGGATATTTGGACACTGGGTTCGAGCTATAACACTAAATCTAGGACAGGCTAGATTTCTCCATAGTTATCATACGAGGCAGAGAGATGTAAAAACGATAATAGCCGAAGCACTTCCACAAACAGTGCTATTATTCACAACAGCGAATATTATTATATTCGCGATCAATCTAACACTAGGGTTATCTCTCTCGAGAAGATATGGAAAAACAATAGATAAACTAGCTGTGAGCTTAGCTCCACTATCTTCAATGCCAGGATGGTTCTATGGCTTAATATTGCTAGTAGTATTTGGTATATGGCTACGTATACTCCCAGATGGAGGTATGATGTCAACTCATCCACCCGAGAATGTTTTATTAAGAGGACTCGATGTGATCTACCACATGATCTTGCCTATTCTTTCATGGATGGTTGCATACATACCGATAGGCACATATAGTTATAGAACGTTTTTCTTGATATTCTCAACTGAGGAGTATGTAGAATATGCAAGGGTAAGGGGGGTTCCAGAGAGGATGATACAAAGAAGATACATTTTAAGGCCAACATTGCCACCTATAATTACATCATTTGTTTTAATGCTTATTGGCTCATGGATGGGTGCTATTATAACAGAGAGAATATTTAGGTGGCCTGGTCTAGGCACAGTTCTATATAATGCAATAGGAGGAGGAGCAAATATAGATGTGCCAGTCGTGGTTGGAATAATGACTATTTACGCATATTTACTGGCTATAAGTGTTTTATTACTTGATATTATATACGCCGTAATAGACCCAAGAGTAAGAGTCGGTGGTGAGTAGATATGGCTAGGAAAAATAAGACAATAGCGTTATTTAAGACATTAATACACTATAGATCGTTCTTGCTTGGAACAGTGATTTTATTAATTTTTATAGGGTTAACGGTATACGCATTTGTGACCTGGCCATACGATGAAGCGATCAAAACATGGAATAACCCAGCGAATTGGGAGGAGTATCCTAAGACTGCTCCACCAGAGTGGATTACACTGTTTACAGGGGTTAAGGAGATCCCTGGAACTATAATACTAGACTCTAAAGAGATGAGAATAACTAATCGATCATTTGATGAAATCACGGGGTTGGAGAGAGTTGAATTAAGCTTCTCATTCGACTATGATGTCTTTCCACAAGATGTTTCAATATGTTTTATTCCGATAAGAACTGGAATGGAGGGTAATGAGACAATAAAGGATATTGGTGTTCATAGATTAATTTGGTCTAAACCAAACGGTATAAATATAACCATTAGAGTTGGTAGAATACCACTTGCAGAAAGGTACTGTATGAGACTACGGCCAGCATTAGAGGAATCACCTGTTATAAAGGGCTATAGAGATGCGATGCGATCAAAATTTAATTTAAGTATCTCCGAGGTCAATGCTTTAATTGAGGCGCTGAATCTAACGTACAAGGATGTGTTGTTTACAGATGATCAAGCATTAATGGAAAACAGGGCCATTATCCCTCTAAGGGGGACATATAGAATCACATATACCTACGAGGTTAAGGGTATAGATTCCCTCGAGTTAAGAGTAGCGATTCTTGGCACGGTATATGGTATATTCGGAACAGATAGATTAGGAAGAGATCTATTCATGGGTGTAGCATGGGGAACACCATATGCTTTAACTCTAGGATTAGTAGCATCGCTAATCTCAACCCTTCTCGTAATGCTTATAGCGGCTTTTGCAGCGTGGTATAGATCGGTGATTGACATCACAATATCGAGAGTAAATGAGATATTCATGGTGTTACCATTTCTGCCAACAATAATGATGATCATGGTATTATACGGCTTTACGATATGGACTCTTCTCGGAGTAGTCATATTATTCTCAGTATTGGGCAGCGGGGCGATTAAATCACAAAGAGCATTATTCCTACAGATCAGGGAAATGCCGTACATAGAGGCAGCGAGAGCTTATGGAGCTAGTAACATTAGAATAGTTTTCATGTACATGGTTCCAAAGGTTATACCCATGTTAATACCAAACATAATTACATCAGTTCCATCATTCGTGTTTCTCGAGGCAGCATTAGCAGTACTGGGGGTATCTGATCCTCTCGCGATAACATGGGGCAAGATACTAGATGAAGCATATAGGTATGCAGCACTGCTAGGAGGAGCGTTTCATTGGATATTCGCCCCGGCTTTGACTTTATTCCTATTATCTATAGCCTTTGCATCAATTGGGTTTACTCTAGATAGAGTATTAAACCCAAAACTTAGACAAATGTAGAGGAGGAGTGATGGTATGTCAACGATATTAGATGTTAAAAACGTGAAGTTATATTACAGAACACTAAGAGGTTTTGTAAAGGCAGTAGAAGAAGCTGAGTTCAACTTGAAAGAGAAGGAGACAATAGCGCTGATCGGGGAGTCAGGTTGTGGAAAAACATCGCTAGCCAGAGCTATAATAAGATTCCTACCCAGGAACACCGGAGAGTACAGTGGTAGCATATTTATCGATGGCATTGAAACAATGAACCTCTCAGATAAGGAGTTTGATGAGAAAGTTAGATGGAAGAAGATATCATACGTATCCCAAGCGGCATTAAACTCTCTTAACCCTGTAATAAAAGTTGTTGATCATTTAATAGAGCCATTAATGATCCATTACAAGATGCCGAGAAAAGATGCTATTATAAAGGCAGCCGAGGCGCTTCGAAAAGTTGGAATACACGAGGACTTTCTATGGAGATATCCGTTCGAGCTAAGCGGTGGAATGAGGCAAAGAGTTGTTATCGCTTTATCATTGATTACAAGTCCCAAGGTGGTCATATTGGATGAACCAACCTCTGCACTAGATGTCATGACACAGGCTAACATCCTAAACTTGTTAAAACAGCTTAAAGACGAGTACAAGATCTCATATATATTTATAACCCATGATATAGCAACATCAAGTGAACTAGCAGATAAGGTTGGAGTCATGTATGCTGGTCACATAGTAGAACTAGGCCCAGCTGAACAGGTATATGTCGATCCATTACATCCATATAGCAAGGGATTGCTAGATAGTGTTCCAAGAATACACTCTGATAGACCAGTATCATATATACCTGGAAGTCCGCCGAGTCTTATAAATCCACCATCAGGGTGTAGATTCCATCCAAGATGTAAAGATAGAATGCCAATATGTGAGAAGGAAACACCACCTATCCATAGGACAAGCCCTGACTCATATGTGAGGTGTTGGCTATATGCAGGTAAGTAAGTTGAGTAAACTACCTGAGGAAATAGTTGATGAAGAACTATTAAAAATAGAAAGTTTAAAGGTTTATCATCCAGTTAGAAAACTGTTTTCAACAATTGGATATATTAAAGCTGTCGATGATGTCTCATTAAAAGTACGTGTAAATGAAGTAATGGCAATAGTGGGAGAAAGCGGCTGTGGAAAAACAACACTTGCAAGAGCAATAATGAAGCTCATACCCGTGACAAGTGGCAAGATGGTGTTTAATGGTATTGATATTACAAAACTATCATCACACTCCACGCATAGATGGTATTCAAGGCAGGTAGGCTTTGTGCAACAAGATCCGTATGGTGCAATGCCTTCATTCATGTCTATAAAAACCATACTTGAGGAACCAATGAGGATTCATAAAATTCCAAAGCAAGAAAGAGCTAAGAGAGTGATAGAGGTCTTAGAAGAAGTTGGATTAACACCCCCAGAGGACTTTACTGGTAAATACCCACATATGTTAAGCGGTGGTCAGTTACAAAGAGTAGCAATAGCTAGAGCTCTTGTTCTAAAACCCAAGATGATAATAGCCGATGAACCAGTTTCCATGCTTGATGCATCTGTAAGAATAGAGATACTCAATCTATTTAGAGAACTACAAGCAAGGTACAAAACAGCAGTTATATACATAACACATGATTTTGCAACAGCTAAGTACTTCTCAGATAAGATCTCAGTAATGTACGCTGGTCAATTAGTTGAGCTAGGAAGCGCTAAGGAAGTTATTAATAATCCAAAACATCCATATACACAAGCATTAATAAATGTTCTACCAGATCCAGATCCCGAGAACAGGTTTAAACTGAAGAGAACACTACCAGGCGAGCCACCTAACCTTATGAGGCCGCCCCCAGGTTGTAGATTAGCTCCTAGATGTCCGTTCGTAATGGAAAAGTGCCAGAAAGAAGATCCACCGTTCTTCAATGTAAGTAATAGGCTTGTGAAGTGTTGGCTATATGAGTAAAGAGACCACTAACTACACCATTGAAATAACCATTGGTCTTTTCTTAATGTTTCTTGCATGGATCATAATTTTTTTAATAGTTCTCCAAGTCATAATGCCACCTGCTGATTGGGTAATAGCACTATCCATTATATGTTATGCACTTTCATTAATGGGTCTTGCACTGTCAATACATGGATTATTCTCAGCAATCATTGTTAAGAGAAGAAGAATAAAGCAACCCACTCTCTCTTGAACAATATCTATAGATTCGCGATATACAAGTTATCCTTGTTGCTCACTATTCTCACGGTGTATTTATTTCCTAGTTTTACTTTAACAGATCTACGTGGTTTAACCGAGACCAAGTATCTATCGTTGTAAACTGCTAGGTATTCACCTCGTAGCCAACCTCTACCAATTATAGTCGCCTCTATGTACTCGCCTACTTTGAGAACCGGTTTTATTCTCTTGGTATAAGCCATTCCCCATTCATCCATGGTCCATCGTAATCTAGTTCCAACCTTCTCTTCGAGCTTGCCAACAAAATCCCAGAACTCGCTCCAGGATACTTCTTGGATATTTGACTTCCTACCATACTTGTGCCTTATGTATTTCTGAACAGTTACAGGTGGCCATCTCTTACCAGCACCTATTCTTAACGCCCATCTCAAGACCTCTACGATGTCCTCGTCATTAACACTTGAAAGCCACAATGGAGTAACATGGAGGTCAATTGATGTCTCCTTGACCAAGTACTCGGCAACATCCATGACGCGGCGAACATCATAGTGAGGGACTCCATATAGATACCTAGCTAGTTCATTGTTTAATGTCTCAATACTTAAATTGACCCTGTCTAATCCAGCTTCATTTAGTTTATCAACAAGTTTTTGAGTTAGCATTAATCCATGTGTCTCAAGCGCGATGGATTTAACTCCATTAATTTTTCTCAACTCCTTTACTAATTCTATAAGCCAGGGATAAGTCAGTGCATCACCAATGGTATCTAATAAAATTTCAACATCACAGCTTTTCTCTTCAATTGCTTTTTCAACCCCCTTAATGATTAGATCAGGCTCTACTATATACTCTGCCCATCTATTGGTGGATTTAAGTCCCGCGTCAACACTGCAAAAGATACACGCTTGTGGGCATATAGTGGTGGGTCTCACCTGAAGAACATTTGTCCCTCTATCAATAATCCCAAATGCTATGTATCCGAAGACAGGGGTATTATCACCTACTCTATATACTACTCTTCCATTTGGATACCTTCCAATAGTCTTGATCATCTGTATTCAGCCAATCTCTAAGAAACACTTATTTTATCCACCCTTATCATTCTTTAAAATGGTGCATATAATGTTACCTGAAGAGACTGTTGGAATAGTAGGTTGGGGTTCCTATATACCAAGATGGCGGCTAAGCTTGAAAGAAATAGTATTAGTATGGGGGTTTAACCCGGAGCAGCCTGAAGATCTCAATGTAGTCGAAAAAAGCGTGGCAGGCATAGATGAAGATGCTGTTACAATGGGGTGGGAAGCTGCTAGAAATGCACTGAGAAGAGCTGGTATAGATCCAAGAGAGATCGGGGCTGTATGGTTTGGGACAGAGAGCAAACCCTACGCTGTTAAACCATCTGCTACAATAATAGCCGAGGCTCTTGGAATAACACCCAATACAATGGCTACTGACTGGGAGTTTGCGTGCAGAGCTGCTAGCGAAGCCATTAGAGTGAGCATAGGTGT
>JAWAPI010000064.1:0-6708 GCA_038894495.1 Desulfurococcaceae archaeon | reverse complement strand
CTGGAAGAGATACATTAAAAACAGGAGTATCCCTTAAATATACTAACTCCATTATACCTAGGTGAACATGGCCGTGTATTACTAAGTCAATAATTTCCCTTCTAATGATTTTCTCAAATTTAGAACACGCAAGATAGGGATAAGATTCCAGCTTCTCTCCGGTAAGGTTCTTATATGTCACTCCATAGTGTGTAAGTAATATTATCTTTCTACAGCCATTATTTCTAAGCTCGATTGCCATTTGCTCTATTTTATAGGGAAGAGCATTGTAATACTTTTCTATACCTGGTATATTGCGTGATTGCCATGTTGTTGGTTTATCTAAGGCGCCTCTTGTTCCAATAATACATAACTCATTGTTATTCAATGAGATATAGCTATCATGTAGCCATGTTATCTCCTTATAGACCTGCATATATAGTTTTTCGTAACCTCGATACTCCTCATTTCCGAATACCGCGATCATTTTAGGCCCACAGTATTTTCTTTGAATAGCATCAATAATAGGCTTGTACATGAAGACCTTGTTTTTATCAACCATATCACCTGCAAACAAAACAATATCTGGAGTCGCGTCAACTTTCTCTATTGATTCCATGAATAACTTAAGGTTTTCTGGACTATGCACATCCGCTGTCGATAGAATAATCATAAAAACACCATGTTTTTAAACCCCCTTAAACCTTAGTAATGTGAAGTGTGGGTGAAAAACTTGACTATAGGATTGCTGAGAGGAGCAAATAAAACTGGTCACAAGGGATGGACAACCGAGAAGTGTATAATGTGTGCTACTACGCTTGATTTCTTCCAAGGATATGATCTAAAAAACATCTATTACTGCCCAAGATGCTTATCAAATGGATTAAAAGCGTATTTCTGCAACGCTGATGCGAGAAAAGTGCACTATAAATGCCCATATTGTAAAAGCGATTTAAGACTTTACTTTGAATAACTCATCTTAGATCTATCCTTATTAAAGCCTTGTTATCTTCTTCCTCTAGTTTAAATGACACTATGGAAGATTTGAAGACCCCAAGCTCTATTTCATTCTTTCCACTATTTATTGAATAAGTCTCTATCATTGGTTCTATTAATGGTAGTGAGAGATCATATTCATACAACGTTAACTTATTACTCCTTGAAGCATGTATCACTAATCTTGGCTCTTTATACCCTGCTAATGGTATTCCTCCAAAGACTCTATTACTAACTTGCATGCCTTTGATAGAGAACCTCACAGGTGGTGATTGACTACTTAATATATTTTGGCTCAAACTCAGTATGCTCCTATATCCAGTATCAATTGGTGTGGCATCGTATCTACCTGTATTAGCCATATTATTTGTCGCGAGTAAGATCTTGTCTCCGACTAATTCAATACCAGTTATTCTCGCTCCAAAAGCACCTACTATTCTTGCAACTGGAGGAGTTATATAGAGTAAGACGCTGGGACCTACAATGGTGTTCGTGGCGAACCTAATAATTTCTTCAAATTCATTAGTTGGATAAAACAGTGCCTCGGAGTATGCATTAAAAGCAACGAGTATACCTCCACCAATAGGCTTAGCTACTGTTCTTCTAGCGAAATAACTTGACTTAACAAAGTCAAACATTCTTACAAACGTCATGGGTTCAAGTGATTCATCGATAGGGTTACCAACGAAAACTCCTCCTCTTGTAAATACAAATAATCTTCCATGAGTATTTGATACCACTCCTGTCAAAGGCCATAATACGCTATCACCATCTAAGCTTCGCCTGGAGAAATCCTGGAATGCTGTGTTTTTTAACTTATTACTGGATAGGTCTATGCATTGAACACCGGATACTCCTATTGTCCAGTTAGGTAATGAATCAAAGCATGCATGATCATAGAAAATAGTTCCCTTGAGAGCTGGAATATCTGAGAGTTTCTTATAATTACCTCCTTTTCTATCGATTTGGTAAATCCCAAGATTAACCATTCCATCCGCTCTCGCTAAGAGTAATCTATCGTTCACGGGGTCGTAGATGATCTCAGATATTTCACCAGCCCAGTCTGTCTCATGGTGAATACTTTCCTTCCATAGTAGTCTAACCTTATTTTCGTAAATGTTATACTCGTGGACGTGACTATACTTGTTTACAAATGAAATAGTTGCTTTCTCCCCACTGGTCTTCCCTTTATAAATAGCCGGCGCATGAACCCATCCACCAAAATATATATACTCGTCTACGGCATCTACAGCATTATATGTATCACCACCTGATGCAGGAGGAGCTCCAACTAGTTCAAACCTGTACTTATTAACCACCTCGCCTCTTCTCATGAAAAAAGCTGTTGCCTCGAAAGCAAGTGTGTAATATAGTAATCCTCTATAATATTTCAAGCCAAATATTCCACCGCTACCCCATTCTGGTCCGTAACGAGGGGGGTAGAAATACTCCATTAAACCACCTTGAATCCTCCGTTATTTCATCATGTTGATCAATATAATATACTTAAAACCTTTTTCATAATTGAAGTTTGGATCTTTTCGCCGCGAATTAGGTACTTGAATACAATTAATCACATCTATCTGATTTAAAACATTAGTCTTAATTTCCCATTGAAAATTGCTTGTCACTCTCTGCATGTTTAGTAAATCTTTCTAGGCTACTACCCTTCTCTAAACTAATAGATATTGCTCTCACTGGGCATAGTGGCATGCATCCATAGCACTCTATGCACTTATCATTATTGACTACTACTTTATCTCCGATTCTGCTAAACACGCTAGTTGGACATAGCTCAATACACAGTCCACATAGGTTACATTTCTCATGGTCAACGATGATCTTGACTGGAATACAAAACACCATCATTATATTTTAACTCCAGTTCTCTGATATACTATTAATAGTCGTGGGTATTATGTTATTGAAAGCAGATTTACATATTCATTCATCGCATAGTGATGGAAAAGCAAGCCCAGTTGAAATACTATACACTGCCCTTGACTATGGGTTAAATATTATTTCCATCACAGATCATGATACATTCTCGGGGTCTATATCAGCCTTGAAATTAGCGAGCTCTATTGGCATAGTAGTAATTCCCGGTGTAGAGGTAAGAACGAACAAGGGTGATATACTCTTATACTGCGAGAGTGAAATAGATTTCCCAAGGATAGTAGATAAACTAATTGAGAAAGCACATAGTGAGAACTGCCTCGTGGTCCCCGCTCATCCCTTTGACATACTAAGACTTGGAGTCGGAGATTACTTATTTGAGACAAAGCAGTGGGATGCAATAGAGATCTGGAATGCATCTGCCAATAAAGGAGCCAATATGAAAGCTATAAATGCAGCGATGCTACTAGGTAAACCTGGATTAGCAAACAGCGATGCACATCTACCAAGCGAGATCGGGGTAGCTTACACGATTATTGAAACACAAGATTTAAAAATAGAATACATACTTGAAGCAATTAGAAAAAACCATGTAAAACCAGTATTTAAAAGTATACCACTCAAGTCACGTATAGATAGAATCATATGGAATCTAGACAAGATAATAAATCGCCGCCGCGCTGGGTCCTTGTAGTTTGACTTAAGGTATTCAATACTATCTTTCCTCGTGGTCTGCTACGAATCCCACAAACTTGAGGTCTTGGCCCTGTGTTTGTTGATGTTAATCAATGGCTTCAATGGCCTTGAGATGTTTTTCATCTACACCTGTCTCATTGGTCTCAAACCGCGTAGGACGACCTCTAATCACATCTGTGGAGAGCCCTTCACGTTTGTTCATCTCGACACCTCGCCTGCATAGGTCTTCACCTGCACCTATATTACAGACAGACCACCATAGTGATAAATCAGTATTAAACTCTCAAAACAACCACGCGTGGTGTTACCGGGTAGCTTACAATACCTAGAGGGCTCAAGGTAATTTCGTTGGAGATCAATAAGACCTTAGTAAGCCATATTAATTGTGATACTTAGTATCCTTGTATTATTGGTAAAGAACATTTGTATAGACATTACACGATATTGAGTTTTGATACTAAAGGCAGATATTCTTTTCCAAGAGCTTCTATGTCTTTAAAATAATAGATTTTGATTTCACGCGTATCCAAGTATACTTTATATATGGGTTTACTAGCTAACTCCTCCATGTATTTATCAATAGCTTCTTCTTTATTTTTAACTCTATTAAGTAGGTATAGTGACACTGTGAATTTAAAATATTTCTCTGATACCCCAGCTTTTCTAGGGGGTATAGCCCTGGCAAGGATTGCTTTATCTATCCAGCTCTGATTATCGGGTTTGCGATTTCTATAAAAACCTGCAATCTTAGCAGGTAAATAGAATGCTATGCCTCTTTTAGACTTATTAACTAATAACCTTTCAAGTGAGAGCGCGCTCGCCCGTATCAAGCCAATGCTTGACTTGATCACTCTTGTCGATCCTCCATATCTTCTTTCTCTCTGCTGGATAAATGCTGGTATTTCTTCATTTTTACCAATCAGGATTGGTATGTGCACGTGAAACCCGATTCTTGATACAAGCTCTATGTCTTCTCCATAATTGAGGTCCCTCCATCCACCCATGTTTATTATTAGCTCTCTTCTCGCTACTAAGGGACCAATGTGTATTATCATTCTTGTATCAATAGCGTAGTTTATTACTCTGTGGAATGCGTCGTTGTATACCGTGTCGAGATCAAACCACGTAGTTATACTGTTTTCAGGGCATTTATACAGTGCTATTTGTCTTCCTAGACCTCTTGAGCAGTTATAGCGATATATCAATATATTATATTCTTTTCTCATCTCTAGTAGTTTCTCCCATGTGCCATCATATGAGTAGTTATCTACCACTACGATAGTGGCGTCAGGTCTCCATACACTTTTAATAGATTTTTCAATAGTATTTACGTTATTGTATACTGTTCCATATATACATATATTCTGTGTCATGTGTTTGACCTGTCTCGTTTAGTGATTTAATCTTTTAAGTTCTATTCTTAGGTGATTTATCTATTATATATAAATAATTAAAAAGATCTCTACCTTATTTGTTTTGTTTATAAATCTTAATTCTACTTAAATACGAGGTCTTGAGTAAGCTTACTATTCAATTATGTAAACTCCTCCTCCAATATCTATTGCTTTTTCTGAGGGTCTATCTATATAAATCTCTACATTTTTTAATTTATGTAAATCTATTAACTCATCTAATGCTTGCTCAACGACCACCGGGATGTATATTCTTTTCTCTATTGGATCAGATAGTCTTAATCCCTTACCCTTCTTATATTTCCATATAGCGTGGTTTACTTCTTGGGCTTTTATTGCTAATTCAACTGGTTCCTCAATGTATTCCTTAACAGGTTCCGGAAACCTCTCCTTATGTATAGTTTTTCCATATAATTCACGATAGATCGCATCAGTTATGTATGGCATTATTGGTGCCAGCATAATGAGTATATTTTGTAATACATAGTGCAGCGTGAACCATACTCCCCGCTGTTCTAATTCATCGTATTTGCTATCTAAGTTGTAAGCTCTGCTCTTAGTTAACTCTATATAGTGTGATGCAAAGTAATTCCAGGTAAATTGGTAAATCTCTGTTATTGGTATATATACATCGAGTTCTCGGTAACCATTATCAACATTCATGATTAACTTGCTAAGTAATCCCAGTGTTGCCTTGTCTATCGCTCTAAGCTTATATATCTCGGGAATAGGGAATGATGATATATATCTAGCAATATTCCATAGTTTAGTTGCAAATAAGAAACCTGTTCTTACCACTGCTTCGCTATATCTATAGTCATAGCCAAGTTTAGCACTAATAGCTGCCCAGTATCTAAATGCATCAGCACCATACTTAGCTAGAACTGGCTCAGGATCTATTACATTACCTTTTGACTTATGCATTGCCTCTCCTTTTTCATCAAGACCCATTCCACTTAATCTAATCCATTTAAACGCTGGTTTACCAGTTAACTGATAAACTCTTAGAATAGTGTAGTACAGCCAAGTTCTTATTATATCTACACCCTGGGGTCTAAGAGCGTTTCTCAACGCTTTCTCAAATAATTCATTGTTTCTCATAAACCCTGTAACATATAGAACCGAGATACTGCTATCAAACCAGGTATCGAATACCTTTCTCTCCCCTTCGAGGTATTCATGATGCACCCCACAGTTTGGACAGTAATCCCAGGGAGGTGGATCTCTCCATGGCATATAATACCTACCCGGTGTCGGTAGTAAAACTGCATTACATTTTTTGCATCTCCAGACAGGAACTTCAGTTGCGTAGTATCGATCTCTGCTTATTGGCCAGTCTGTTGATATGTTTTTAATCCACTCAATTAACTTGACCTTGTGGAAACCGGGTTTAAACTCTATTTTATCTATAAGCTTGAGCAAGTCATCTTTAAACTCTAATTGCTTTAAAAACCACTCTTTCGCATGAACAATTTGCACTGGGGTTTTACATCTCCAGCAAACTGGTATACTGTGCTTGATTTTCTCCTTTTTAACCAGGTAGTTTTCCTCAACTAGGAGATTAACCGCTTTCTCTCTAGCTTCCTTAATGCTTAACCCAGCGAGAAATAAAGACTCCTCTGTTAATAACCCATCTTTATTTATAATTACAAGTGGTACTAGTACAAGTACTGTAACAATCGTCACATTTGATTGATACCCATAACTACAAACCATGAACAAGCTTGTG
>JAWAPI010000063.1:0-6931 GCA_038894495.1 Desulfurococcaceae archaeon | reverse complement strand
AGATATATTGTTTTTCTTTGCTGTGGAGTAAAGTTCTTCCCTGACAGTTCTATGTATAAACACCAAGTCCGGATTCTGTGGAGAGTAGAATATCTTATTAGTGTATTTCTTAACCTCGCCTTCAACTGGTTTTAAACTACCTGCTAGTGTTCTAAGAAAAGTGGTTTTTCCAGAGCCGTTAGGACCCACGATAACAATAATTTCCCCTCTTCTAACATCTATCTCCACGTCTTTCACAATTGGATTTTTACCATATCCAATACTACCCTTAAACTCCAATAGCATATCGCCCCTGGCGAGATCTCCATCCCTACATTCAGGCATGTTAACAACCGACTCCTCTTCGAACAATGCCTTTTCCAGCCCATTAGGCCTCAAGACGTAGACATTGTCAACCAAGTCAAGGAAGTAGTGAGCTTTATGCTCAGTGATCAGAATAGTTTTCCCGGATCTTTTCCACTCCTTGATGTTATCCCTAATTAGTTTGATCCCACTAGGATCCAGGTTCGCAGATGGCTCATCAAGAAGGATCAATGGTGGATCTCCTATTTTTAACATTGAGATCGCTAGTCTGCGCCTCATGCCGGTTGATAAATCCTCGACATGGGTGTTCTCCTTATCTCTAAGACCTATTTCAGCGAGTAACTTAATTGAATGGATATAAGCCTCTTCGGTTGAGTATCCAAGAATTTCATATGACACCATTAACTCATCTAGAGGAGTGGGAAATACTAATTGTCTCTCGGGATCTTGCATCATGATTTTTAATAAGCTAGGTATTCTTTCAAAACCATTAGTGTTTAAAATATCTATGCCCTTGATCTTTACATCACCTTTCACCCAACCATTTAGGAGATGTTTTAGTACACCTGTTATAGTGTATAATAAAGTTGTTTTACCAGAGCCCGATGATCCGATTATAAGAACAACGTCTCCTTCACTAAGGTCGAGTTTAATATCTCTTAGAATACTCTGATTTATCAAGTAACCAGCACCTGTAATAATGCTGGACAAAATCATATGGAGTCCTCCATCATTGTTGTCCACTGAGATCGATTTTCTCCATTGAAACAGGGATTTTAATAAGTTAATAAATAATTTATCTAGGTGATGAATGCATCCTAGGCAGAGCAATGAAGAAGGATACGGGTCTGATAAGTTATTCAGCTCATGGTGAGCTATAGGTAATAATGTGTGAAAAATATATATATTTTGGAAAAATATTTTAACCAGGGGGAATTAATGTCTACAGAAAAGATCATAGGTCCCAGAGAAACGTGGAGTACTAGGATCGGTTTAATATTGGCTATGGCTGGAAATGCTATAGGTCTCGGGAATTTCCTACGATTCCCTGGTAGAGTAGCATTATATGGTGGCGGAGCATACTTAATACCATACTTTATAGCTCTCTTCGTTCTTGGATTCCCCATAATGTGGCTTGAATGGACTATTGGTAGATATGGTGGACAATATAGGGCACATTGGCTAGGTCCAATGATGTATTTAATTACTAAGAAGCAGTTAGGGCATCGAGGAGCATTATTGGTGGCTGGAATATTTGGAGGACTCACACTATGTATTGCTCTACTTCTAAATGCATACTACACTAATATTATTGGCTGGGTTGGATTCTGGGCAGGTATGTCATTATCAGGGAAAATCACAGAGGTAACGTCTGTCGATATTTCGATCTCATATCTCTTAAAGATCATCGGTGACCCTGTCTATAACTTGACGCCTTGGATCATATCATTGATCATCATTGGAATAATAGTGATGCCAGGTATTAGTAAAGGTATTGAAAGAGCAGCTAAAATAATGATGCCACTGCTCTTCATCTTCGCTATTGGATTAGTAATCACTGGATTTGCATGGAGAACACCCGTGAAACCCGAGTGGGACTCTGTAAAGGGGTTCTTATGGTTATGGACACCAAGATATGAAATGCTGGCTGATCCGGCAACGTGGTTGGAGGGGGCTGGACAGATATTCTTCTCACTAAGCCTTGGTATAGCTGGTATTATCCCAACTTATGCAAGTTATCTTAGAAGAGAAGAGGATATAGCACTAGGAGCATTATCTACCGCGTCACTCAATGAGTTCGCGGAGGTAATCTGTGGTGGTTCAATAGCTTTTTCACTTGGTTACGCGTTTGGAGGGGTAACTCCTATTGGACTAGTATTCGTTGATAAGAAATCACCATTTTTCCTAGCAATGGCTGTTTACCCAGCCTTCTTTGGTCAGCTAGGGGGCCCAGGTGCTGTTTTAGGATCAGTATGGTATCTACTATTATGGTTTGCAGGTGTAACATCTGCTATCGCGTTAGTGAACACGGTTGTCGAGTTATTTAGTGACTTTGGATTTTCAAGGAAAACCTCATCACTGATATCAATTATTTTGCTGATCTTGTTTGGAGTCCCAATAGCCATAGAAGGCTCTATGACAGTCCAGTATGACTGGGGCCCCTCAACAGTGTACCTAGATTACACAGACTTCATTGTTGGCTCATTATTATTGGTATTTGTGGCATTACTAGAAACAATATTCGCAGGCGCATTTCTATGGAAAGAGGGATACGAGGAGGTAAACCGAGGAGGATTTATAAAGATTCCTAAATGGATATGGACGGTGCTACTATCCATTATAGCACCAATATATCTAATTGCAATGATTGCATGGTTACCTATGAGTATTAGAGTATCCGAAATCATAGAATCTACAGGAGAACCACTTAGGTGGCTTGGTCCTACCATGGCAACTATATCAACTATATTCATGATCATATTGTTCGTGACCGGGTTCATAGTGACAATATATGTGATAACTAAGAGATATTCGAAAATAACCCTATGAGGTGACAATGAATGGAGACTATAGGAGTATATAAAGATGTGCCTCTTGTGATTGATCCAGTTACTGCACTAATATTTGGAATAATAGGATGGATCGTTGTCCTCGCAATTGTTATCTTTGTCATCTATCGCTCATACAAAAGACCAGCCGAGGCTGCTAAAAAGCCTTGATAAGGGAACTAGCTACTCGATTAAAGCACATTGTTTTTTTACTTCGTTCTTATAACTTTACTCAAGCCCTTGATCCTATAAATAAATCTATTAATTTAATGAACTCTATAGCTAGTCTCCAGGTAAACCCAAGGTTCCAGGCTGATTTCTCAAATACTGTTAATCAACTAATTAATTCTATTAACTTCCTTGAAAAATGCATAGCTATTAGTAGACCGGGTAATCCTAGTAGTTGCAAAGATAAAGCTCGGAGTGTATACAGATACGCATATTTATTATATCTAATAGTTACAGGTAAAATAAGAGAACTCATTAAAGCAAGAAGATTCGCGTATTTATCAATAGCGCTAGGATTACCCACGGCTGCTTTGTTTGGACTAAGCCCCATTGCAATAGGATTAATCTTCCTAGGTGTTCTATGGACATACTTCTACTTTGTTAGATTAAAACTAGTGGGATGGGTTGTCATAGTTTCTAGTCTACTCTTATTAATGCCATTTCTATTAAACGCGTTGTCTTATTTTATTCAAGCAGTATTCGATATTGAGGAAATTAATGCAATATCAAACAGTCTTGGTGTCGATTTCAAATACGCATTAATGATAGTCGTAGTTCTTCTAGCAATAGCTATAACATCACTGACATTCGCTATTTATTCATTGTTAAACCTTATAAAGCACAGAGTAGTTTTTAAGTAACTCTCCAGATGGGTTTGAACCCTACGAATCCAAGTGCTTTTCTATCGTATTTAATAATTTTGAACCCGGCTTTTTCCAGTCTCTCTTTCACACCCTTTAGTATCCTTGGACCACCATGTTTATGCGGCTCGCCTGTGTAGTGGAACAAAACACCTCCTGGTCTTAAAACACGGTTTAACTCTAGATAGAACTCATAACTATATAAGTAGCCCGTCTGCTTAGTGAATCTCGGTGGATCATGTATAATTCTGTCAAAGTAATTGCCTGGTAGACTTGTTACAAACCTAGTTACATCAGCCGTAATTAGCTTTACCCTGGGATCTGATAAGCTATGACTCCATGGATTTCTCTCTGCTATCCACTTGACTATAGGATCTATTTCAAATGTGTAGACTTCTCTTGCTCCATGGTTGAGCGAGATTATCGACGTGTAACCTAAGCCCATGCATGTATCGAGAACTCTCATACCTTTCTTTACTCTGGCTGCTCTGATCTTTAAAATGGTATCGCTCCATGGATCAGTTCCTGATATCCTATGCATATGAATACCATTGATCTCGATTGTGGGTGCCTTATCGATTTCAATTGCTTTTAACTTGTAGAAACCTACATCAGTATGCATTAAGACTTCATAGACACTTGAAGATCCTTCCTCGACAAGCACGATTCTATCTTCTTCGCTTGGTTTAACATCATTTATTGGTATATTATTACCATCCACTGTAATTAATCCACCATGAACACATATTGTTCTATATGTCAATCCAATATCAAGAGTTACATCGTAACATCCTATCTTGGATTCAATGGTTTTTAACAAGAAACTTGTAAACCAATACCCCTTCACAGGGTTGAACGATGCGGGGACGAAATTAGCCAAAATGATTCCTCAATGATTGTTTATTAAAAGCACAGTACAACGGGAGATACTTAATAAATGCATGTCTACGTGTCTTGTTCGTCATCTGCTTTCTTAGTTTTTCTATCTCTCCATAAGGTCCCTCTACGAATACTACTGTGATGTGTCCCTCTCTGAGTTTAACACTATATAAGGACTTAACTATTTTATCGTAATATCCAGCTATATTCTCAAGTGAGAGTAGCCCATAGTATATAATCATACCTGAGCATTCATGCTCCTCCACGATGTGTTTATCCTCGTGTAGATATTGGGTTACAGCTCTCGTAATTATAGATGATCTATCCACACCATCCATGAAAGCTATCTCATCAAGCTCTTTCGCGACATTGATAGGAATACTAACACCAAATCTCTTCTTCTTAGTCAAAGCCTTCTCACCATATAGTTAATCACTATAAGTATCATAATTAATAGTCCTGTTAAACCAGTTGGCGTAGTGTTAAGTTGTTTTGCAAGTGCAAATCCAAGGGCTGAGAAAGATGCCCCAACAAGTATAGTGTTTACAATATGCTCTCTGAGGCTGCTAGAGTAAAGTGAGGATACAATCGCGGGTAACAACAACAATATATGCTCCATCACGTATCCAGCAAGTCTAAGTAATCCAATCGCTGTTAATCCTATGATAGTGTAAGCTATGAAATCATAGACTCGTGTTCTTAGACCTGCTAGAGATGCTGACACAGGATCTATGCTAGTATTTATCAATTCTTTTATGGTCAATATAACTATAAATAGAACTAGTATAGATATACAGATAGCGGTTATTGCTTCATTTCTAGTTATTAATAATGGATCTCCTATTATTATAGCTGGAAGCGAATACCTAACTGGAATATAAACAAGAATATAATGTATCGCTATGACCGACATAGCTGATACAAAAGACACAACAACCGCAGAGGCCTTCTCAACCGATATACCCAGATGGACCATGTAGTTTGCAAGGTGCACAATGATAAGACCCATGAATATAGCGATCAGAAAAGCCGATATGCCATAGAGATATTCAACTATATACCCCAGCGTGATAGCGAATAATCCAATGTGAACACACTCTGTAGCTAATAGCTCAGCTCTTCTGTAGTAAACCACTATACTAACAGCACTTAGTGCTAATCCCATTGAGACGTATGCCATTACTCTAATCGGATCGAACGAGTAAGTAAAATACATTGAAAGTAAAAATATCAATATAAGGGATATACTAAACAATTTAAGCATTTTTTACACCTTGTCTCTTCCGAGCTAAGAGAATCCCTGAGATAAGCCCTATCAAAACGGATGCTGGTATTGCTACAAATAATATGGCATTTGATGTATGCATTACAGTGGTTTCTTGTTTCTCTGACAAATTGTGAATGGAACCAATTTGTATGACACCTTTTATCAATTGAATCAGGGACTCTATAATCCCACTAGAGGATGCTGGGTTCTCGATCCATATAATTGGAATATTGTATTCATTCGCAATCTCTCTTAGAAACCTTGTCTCTGGTGAATCACCAGGTTTAGTTAAAACTACTACGTCTATATCTCGGTTGGAAACAAGTTCTCTAACCCTGTCTATATCGCCGGGTGTTGGTTGATAATCCTCTTCTGGCTTAAGTATCCATAACACTCTTATACCAATCCATTCAAGTAAGTATTGGGCTATTGGTTTATCAGCAACAGCATAGAAACCTACCATATTCCTATGAATTAGAACATCACGATACAGAACTGTCATAGTATCTATGTATTTTCTAATATAACAATCTTTATTAGAGGAGTCAATCTCTAGTAGAATATTGTATAGGTAGGTTATGAACGCTATATAATTTACAGGGTCGTTTATAGGCATGTGGTAATTCAACTGCCCCGTATTAGGAATAGTTAACATCCTTAGACCAAGTATGTCTTCTACGATATCAATTAATCTAGCACTAAGCTCACCGGATTTAACTAAGTTTTTAATACTGATTTCAAAGCCTGTGTGACCAGTTGATACTATCAATCTAGCTGATCTAAGAAGCTCTATATCGCTGACTCTGAGCTGATAGTCATGTGGGTCAACACCTTCAGGTACAATCCCAATAACTCTGCCACCGCATAGAAGTCTCTCAACATCTGGTTTTATGTAGTTAAACGTAATAACAACAAGGAATTCGCTACCTCCCCCAATTACTTTAGTGGTAATAGCATTACTCATCATAATTAATATCAACAATATTAGTGCTTGAGACTTCACAGTAATCCCTTGTGCATAATTTTTATAACAAGATTTTATATAAATATGCACAAGAGGGGAT
>JAWAPI010000062.1:0-6950 GCA_038894495.1 Desulfurococcaceae archaeon | reverse complement strand
TGGCGCTCTTTGTGATTTTTTTCATAATATTTCTCTCTGGGTAATTCAAAGCCAAGAAATCTGTATTTCCACCTATGTTGAACTGAGCTATATCAACGACTTTCCTATTACGCTCATACATATGCTCAAGCAAGTCAGCTGTTAAAGGTGTAGCCCCTGTTGATCCATCATCACCAAATATTATTGCTTTTTTCTCTTTATATAACTCAACAAAAGCTGGATCATTTGCTAAGGGAGATGGAATAGCATTGATAAATACTGCGCTCTTATATTTAGATTAATACATGGCAGCAATGTAAGCATATACCTGGGAAGCAGTTAAATCAGCTGATTTAAACCTTTCATGTAATTCACTAATATGGATTACAGGTTCTACAGGCTCGGTTGTCATGATATTAACTAAAACATCAACATCTAGGTTTTTCCACTCGTCGATGATCTCAGTAATCGCGTTTTGATAACCAATTATTTCCTCTCTACCGCGAGCCTTGAATGGTAATCCTCTGAGACTATTCAAGTGAATGCCTCTTCTAACAATAATGTCTTTTAAAGACCCTGGAATAGACTCGCTTCTCTCAAAGTGCTGTCTAGCCAGCTCGTAGACACTTCTACCAATCTTAGATTCGTCTACATCATATGAAGCAACTATCTCTATCTCATCGTATTTCAAAGGCAACCAGTCTCTTAATGGAATTCCATGATCTGATATTTCGTTTCTCTTTAATCTCTCTAATCCAACCTCGAAGTGAAGAGCAACTAATCCCTGACCAATTATAGCTACCTTGATCATCAAAACACCTCATAGTTTTAGTTTAGAGACAATCTCTTCTAGGATCACTATGGCTTTATTGAATGCCTCAATACCTGTCTTGGTTGGCTGATATCTTATTTCGTCTCCATTTTTAACTTTACTAATTAATCCATCAAGGCTCATTCTATATATAACAGTATACACAGTAACAGCTGGTGGATCTATATTGAATCTCTCGCGTAGTTTTACCTTTAAGTCATATGCTCTAAGAGACTTTTTCTCATCAATAAGAATCTTAATTATATATAACCAGAGGTTTTCAACGGTTAGCTTTCTCTGAAGCCTTAGAATAGCTCTAGGGGTTCTATCATCCATTTTTACACCATATTAAATATATTTATGATCACAAATAAAAACTTTTCAACAATGTTTATATAAAAATAAAATCAAGAGTAAATAATACTCGGTGACATAGACATGAAGATTGTATTAATAGGAGCACCTGGCGCTGGTAAAGGTGTATATGCACAGTACTTTCGTGATAGATATTGCATACCTCATATAAGCACTGGGGATATATTTAGAGAAGTAATCTCATCTCAAACTGATCTAGGTTTAAAGATAAAGCCATATGTAGAAAAAGGACTACTAGTACCTGATGAAATAGTAATTGAGATCATTAGGGAGAGACTAAGTAAACCAGATACTGTAAATGGTTTCATACTCGATGGATTTCCGAGAACAATAAACCAGGCAAAAGCATTAGAAGATATAACGCGAATCGATGCAGTAATTCACCTAGTTGTATCAGAAGAAGTAGCAGTTCGTAGGCTTAGCGGTAGAGTTATATGCCCAGTTTGCGGACGAGTCTATAATCTGTATTATGAGCCTAAACCAAAGTTTAATGAGCAATGTGATATAGATGGAGCCAGGCTTATAAAGAGAAAAGATGACGAACCCGGTGTTGTTAAGGAGCGCTACCGTGTATTCTATGAAACATTTACCCCCGTTATCGAATACTATAGAGATAAAAGATTATTAATTGAGGTTAACGCGGATAAGTCAATAAAGGATATAGCTCCTTTACTTGAACAATTACTTATTGATAACAAGATATTGAGGTTGAAACCTTGCAAAGAAATCTCTTTGAGCAATTAAAGAATAGCTCATTGAATAAAGGTAATATTTGATCTAATATTATTATGTAAGCAATTCCTACAGTCATGTGGGATCTTACATTCAAACAGTGAGCTTTTAACAGGTATCATCGTATTGTTTGAAAATACACCATATTCAACGTCTATCTCGCTAATATTATTGCTTGATTTGAGGAAGTCAATAAATTCTGCGATCTCCTGTTTATTCTTTCCATATACCAATAGGCTCATTTCACTATGATTTACTTTAAAAACCATAATGACTCTACTACATCTAAGTAACTCGTCAACTACTAAGTCGATAAGAGAGCCTTTTAATTTAACAATTGCTACTTCATTTCCAACCATATTGCTAGAGATCATCAGTGTAAAAGTGATGAGACCCTTCTTATGAAGTCTCTGTATACTCCTTCTCACATACATGTATTTTAACCCGGTGATAGACGAAACTTCTCTAATACTTCTCCTTGGATCCTCTGCAAGCGCTTTTATTATCCTTATAATATTCTCGTTACTAGCCGTTGAGCTACTCGGCATCGTAATCCGTTTCATGATAAATCGCTATAACCCTTATTAAATTAATGACGTGTGGTGATAAGGGGCTTTCAATTAATAATTTATTGGTGTATGAATGGGGAAATGCGGAAATTGTAACTTATCAGCTGTCACAATAAGTAATGTAATTGGATTATGCGTTACATGTATTAGAAAAGGAGTTCACCCCACTAGAGATATACATGTAGAGACTAGAGCAAGGTTTCAACTGGAAATACCTCGAGGAGACTCCGGGTTAAAGTGTGATGTATGTGGAAGAGGGTGTATAATCGAAGAAGGAGAAAGAGGATACTGTGGATACAGAATTCGAGAAAAGAAGACTTTGAAGCCATCTACTGGTTCATTTCAACACGCTGTTGGATTATATTATTATGATCCTCACCCAACTAATTGCGTTGCATTCCCCGTATGCCCCGCTATAACTGGTGATGGATATCCTAATTATACCTTATCACCTCGCGGTGAACACGGCTACTATAATATAGCTGTTTTCTATGGGGGTTGTAACCTTGATTGCGTTTATTGCCAGAACTGGGAGTACAGAGAAATGGCGTATAAAGCAAAGCCAATACTAAGTGTTGAAACCCTTGTAAACGCTGTTAACATAAAAACTACCTGTGTATGCTACTTTGGAGGAGATCCTGGTCCATTCGCTACACACGCTATACTTGCATCAAAGAAAATGATCGATAAAGCAAAATCAACTGGTCTATCCGTGTTCAGAGTATGCTGGGAAACAAATGGCTTATGGAACCCAATACTACTAAGTGAGGCGGCAAAGATAAGTCTAGAAACAGGTGGGATTGTTAAAATAGATTTTAAGGCATGGAGCCCCGAGATTTATAAAGTTCTATGTGGAGTCGAGGAAAAACATGTAAGATTAATAAGAGAAAACATTAAGCTTGTATCTAATTATATATCTGCAAGGAGAAAACCACCCTTACTGGTTATATCAACACTTCTAGTCCCAGGTTACATAGATGAATATGAAATAGACCAAATAACGAGATATATTGCAAGCCTTAGTCCAGAGATACCATATGTATTCCTAGCTTTTCACCCAGATTACATACTTTTAGACCTACCAACTACAAGTAGAAGACACGCTGAGAAAGCAGTGGAAATCGCAAAAAACAACGGGTTAAAAAACGTATATCTCGGCAACGTGTTTCTACTAAGAGATACATATTGAGAAACTAGTGGTGGGGCCGCCTACGCGGCGGTATAGCGGGGGGTGGATTTGAACCACCGACCTCGGGGTTATGAGCTTCGCGGGAGCCGGGTTAAACCCTAGCACCACCCGCGGGCTACCAGGCTGCCCTACCCCGCTACCTAGCCCCACCATTAAAATTATTGAATCTGTTGGGGTTTTTATAGTTTGATTTAAGTAGGAGTTATTAACTCTAAAAAAGTTTACTTTAATAACCCCTTATTCCTAAAGAACTCAACCATTTTTTCAGCTATTTGAATTCCCGCTCTCTCTTGCGCCTCGTGCGTGCTAGCCCCAATATGCGAAGTTAGAACAACATTCTCTAGTCTTATCAATGGATGGTCTCTAGGTAATGGCTCATCTTCGAATACATCTAATCCTGCACCAGCAATCCATCCTTCCCTGAGTGCCTTAACTAGCGCATTAGTATCTACAACGGGACCTCTCGATGTATTTATCAATATTGCTGATCTCTTCATTCGTCTCAATAAATCCTCGTTGATCAAGTGCGTTGTCTCAGGTGTTAATGGAACGTGTATTGATATAATATCTGATTTCGCAATCAAATCTATCAGATCAACATATTTAGCCCCGATCTCACTTTCTAATTTGGGATTTCTGAATACATCATAGTAGAGTATTTCCATGTTAAATCCGTTCTTAGCTATCTTTGCAACAACTGATCCTATTCTACCTGCCCCAATTATTCCAAGGGTTTTACCATATAGCTCTATTCCAATTGCGTATTTCTTAGGCCATTCTCCCTTTCTTATTTCTCTATCACAATAAGCTATCTTTCTCACGACTGCTAACATTAATCCAATAGCTAGTTCCGCTACACTCTGAGTAGTCGATTCTGGAACTGTTATAACCTCGATGCCTTTTACCTTAGCAGCCTCTACATCAATGTTATCTACGCCAACACCTGCTCTCCCAATTACGAGTAATCGATCAGCTGATTCGATCACCTTCTTTGTTACAAGTGGTTTGCTTCTTACTATTAGACCATGAAAGCCCTTTATTAGATTAGCTAGTTCATCGGGACTTGGTTCCTCGGAATAAACGACTTCAATGTTATTTCTCTTGAAGATCTCAAGACCTTTATCATGTATCTTACTGGCAACTAAGACCTTTATCATATTTACAAACCCCCATAGAGTTGTCTTATCTTGATTTAAAGCCAAGACTCAATAGTATTTCTTTTAATGTTTCAAGTAATAATTCTATGTCCTCATCTGTGATATATCCCATGTGTCCAATCCTAAAAGTAATATCCTTAACTTTTCCATATCCCCGTGCTATCTCTATTCCTCTCTTTCTCATCTCTTCATAGATCACTGGTCCCTTGACACCTGGTGGATTATATATAACGGTAATCGTTGGACTATAATAGCCAGGCTCAGCGAATAGCTCTAATCCAAGTTCTAGCACTCCTTTTCTAATTTTCTCGGCTCTTTCAGCATACATATTTAACCATTTTTCCTTGCCACCCATTTTTTCAATTATTCGCAGAGCAGCGTTTAATCCAGCTATTTGAGGTATAGGTGGTGTAGTTGGAGTAGACCATTGTGACTCTAAGAATTCCCTGATCTCGATTAAATCGAAATACAAACCCCTGTGCTCCAAGTTCTTAGCTCTTTCAAATACCATCTCGCTCACAGCTGCCATGGCTAGTCCAGGTGGGACGCCAAAGGCCTTCTGGCTACTAGCAAATACAATGTCTATTCCCCATTCATCTACTTTTATATCAGCAGCTCCCATTGCGGATACAGCGTCAACGAATACTAGTTTATCTCTTTCCTTGGCGATTTTTGCGAGTTCACGTAATGGGTTTAATACTCCTGTGCTTGTCTCATTATATGTAATTGCAACAGCCTCGACATCTGGATTTTTCTTTAACGCGTCATCTAGTTCCTCGGGGTAGACAGGTTTACCAAGAGGTTTCTCTAGAACTACCGGTATTCTCCCATTTCTTTCAACCGTTTCTCTGTATCTATGACCAAACTCACCGATAATTGTTACTAATACTTTTCCACGAGGTGATATAGCATTCCTGATACTTGCCTCCATAAATCCTGTTCCGCTAGCTGGTATTAGTAAAACAATAGATTTCTTAGCCTCTAGAAAATCTGCTAAGCGCTTAACTGTATCTTTATGTAGTTCACGATACTCAGCTGATCTATGGCTAAGCATCTGGAGTTTCATAACCTCTAATACTTCAGGAAAACAGGCAACTGGCCCAGCCGTGAATAATTTTAATGGTCTTGGCCACAGTATTTTCTCTATTTCCTTTACAACATCTGGATATTTCAACTAGGTCACCAATTCTCAAATATTCAACATAGGACCTATAAAAACATAATAATACAAGAGGTCCCCGTCGCTCCACCTTACATCATATCTCAGCACGTTCCTGCCAGGTCATCCCTATGAGTTTGTTTTATATACTCTTTATAATATTTTAGATAAATGGTCTTACATCACTGATCAAATATTCAAACGAAGCGAGATAATCTCAAATTGGTGTTTCATATTGAAAGTATATCTAAAACTACGAAGTGATCTATGGCTAGTTATCACAAAGAAAATCGAGCAAGTAACAATAACTAAGAAGAAAAAAACAACAAGGTATATTCTAGCAGGAGAATCAACCGATAACCCAGTAATAAGTGAGAAATATGTATCGATTAGAGTACCCAGAGGAGTCGTTAACAAGGTGATATCAAAACTCCTGGACTTATCAGAAGAAGGCGTTGCCATTATAGAGCCTATAAGCCCAGAGCAATGTTTAATCAAAGTACCAAGGAATAATTGTAGTTTAATAGAATCTGTTGTTAAAGAACTATTATCAAATAATAAGATGAAAAGAGCTAAGATCGAGGAGAGTAAAGAAACCTCTTAACACTAATACCTTGCTCCACTCGTTGAAGTTCTACTCTTTCAATATCTTTTCTAAACCCACAAGTGACACACTTATAATAAATAGAGATCTTGACTAATTTACTTAGTTTCTCTGATTCATACATTAACTGCAGTAATCCACCATCTTTAGGGCACTTTAACTCCTTCTCGCTCATTGCCTTAACCCATTTTAATATTATAGATTTTAATAAAAAATTCCTTGTTAAAATAATGGTGGTCTATACGCTTGAGAAGCTAAGTGTTATTGCAGAGGAAAATAACTTAGACACTATAATTATAACTGCACCTGACAACCTAGAATATTTCACACATGTCCCATCACTTGGAGATCTAACAGCTCTACTAATTTACTCGA
>JAWAPI010000061.1:0-7237 GCA_038894495.1 Desulfurococcaceae archaeon | reverse complement strand
TTCTCTTCTTAATAGCATAGAGCATAAGCATAATTATACTAATCAAGGGACCCGTGATTGATTCCATAGCGTTGAACATGACAATGTAATACCCCACAGGTATCATGTATATCAGTAGTATTAGGATCACAAAGATTAAATGATTTTTGATTTTATCAGAGAAGATCCATAGTAGGAATACCCATGTCAAATATGAAAACACTATATTAACTACGAGCATTATGTTATTAAACATGACTATCAACACCCGGATGTGAGATTCATGCACTTCATTGATATATACAATGAGTCTTTAATAATAAGAGATGTAAAAGGAAGGATGATACTTGATAGTAGAGGAAACCCAACAGTACAAGTCCGCATAGTAACAGAGGGGTATGGAGTAGGAGTTAGTAATGCTCCCAGCGGGGCATCAACCGGTAAACACGAAGCAATTGAACTTAGAGATGGTGGCAGGGAATTTCTAGGTAAAGGAGTTAAAAAAGCCGTTGAAAATGTAAATAAGATCATTGCACCTGCTATCATTGGAATGAATGCAGCTCATCAACGGGAAATAGATCATAAAATGATTGAGATAGATGGAACGGAGACAAAAAGTAGACTTGGTGGTAATGCAATAGTAGCTACAAGCTTAGCAGTTGCAAAAGCAGCAGCATACACTCTTGGATTACCACTTTACTTGTATCTAGGTGGTATAGTAGCTGATTACCTCCCTGTTCCACTACTAAATATCATTAATGGAGGATTACACTCTGGTAACAAGCTTGATTTCCAAGAATTCATGATCGTCCCAGCTGGTTTTAGTGAGTTCTCGGAGGCTCTCAAAGCTTCCGTTGAGGTTTATCACGTGTTGAAATCCTTGCTTAAAGAGAATTACGGTCCACTAGCTATCAACGTAGGAGATGAAGGTGGATATGCACCTCCCATTGAGAAAACACGAGATGCTCTCGATATCCTGGTAAAGGCAATCGAGAAAGCTGGCTACAAAGCAGGTGAAGAAATAGCATTAGCATTAGACATAGCCAGCTCAAGATTATTCGACGAGGAGTCGAAAACATATATCCTAGCAGGTGAGGGGAAGAAATTAACTCGAGAAGATCTTATATCATTTTACGAGGAGCTTGTAAGAGAATACCCAATTGTAAGCATTGAAGATCCACTACACGAAGAGGATTTCGAGGGATACTCCCTTATCACAAGAGAACTCGGTTCAAAGGTTTTAATCGTGGGTGATGATGTATTTACAACTAATTATAAGAGATTAAAGAAAGGCATAGAACATGGATCTGCGAACGCGATTCTAATAAAAGTAAACCAAATAGGAACACTAACAGAAACTATTGAAGTAGTTAAGCTAGCCCAGGAGAATAACTATAGAACAATTATAAGTCATAGAAGCGGAGAGACAGAGGATACTGCTATATCGGATATATCAGTTGGACTCAACGCTAAGTTAATAAAAACCGGAGCCCCAGCCAGAGGAGAGAGAACGGCGAAGTACAATAGGCTTCTCGAAATATATGAGGAGATCGAGAAACCTCGCTATCCCGGGTTCACTGTATTCCCACGTAAACCATGAATTAAATAAAATATCTTAATATTCTTATGGTAGGAATATACCAACAACTATTAACACTACTGCTAATACCACTATGAATTTCACAAACTGGCCAACAGTCATATTAGGTATTGTTCTAATCACTGCGTAAAATAACCTTCCAAGCACTACTAACCCTAGAAAAATCAACAGTATAAATCCAGCTACAAATAACCAGAACCCTATTCCACTTAGCCCCGTTAGCAACCTTATTAATCCATTCATGAACTCCCCTATTTTAGCCAGTGTCTCAGATCCCATTATCAACCCCTGTATTTTTACTTTCTATAAGATTTGTTTTAAAGCCTAGGATTAATGAATAATTGATTAGAGATGATGATGGTTAAAAGCGTGTAGCCCTTTGGGCTATGACATATGCCAGGCTTCTGAGCTAGTTGAAGGTTTCTAAATCCAAGGGTTTTTAAGTAATCTCTATACGAATAGACTTGATGGTGAAATCAATGTGCGCTAGTGTAGAGGTAATTAATGAGTATTTAGGCAAACCAGTGTATGACCCCTATGGTAGGAGACTAGGATATATTGTTAGCTTCTACAGCGATGTGGATGGTAGAATACGCTCCATAGAGGTTAATATACACGACACAGATTACATGGAGATCCCCATAGAGAGATTTAAGGTAACTGCGGAGGGAATTATTTTAATGCCAGAGTATGAGTTTAATGCATTAATAGTGGAGAATAGGTTAAGAGTAGTAAAAAGCAGGCTTTCATCACTAGAGGAACTCTATTCTAGGAAAGAAATACCAACACATGTATATGAGAACCTCAAGAAAGGTCTTGATGACGAACTAGCAACTGTTAAAAATAAAGCAAAAGAAGTGAAAGATCAACTAAGAAAAAGACTCCACGAAGTCGAGGAGCAGTTATCAGAGGTTGAAAAAGCAATCGGCGCCCTTAAAACAAGCTACTTAGCTGGGGAGATACAGGAGAAAAGTTATTTAACAGCACTAGATATGATGAAGAAAACACTTGAGATCTTAGTAAAAGAGAAAGACAGCTTAAAGAAGCATCTAGATAAAATAGAGTCCCTTGAGGCTCTTCCACTAGCGACAGCTATAGGTGCAACGCAGCAAAAAGAAACAACACAAGAGAAGCCGTCGCAACCCATTAACGTTGTTCTAGTCGAGTAGTATCAAATTTGAACAAGTATTTTTAATAAAAGACTCACTACCCCGGCGCAGAGTATTAGAATTACTGGGTGTGGCTTAAGCACGTACATTATCATAAATAAAACTACAAATAGAGCTATCATTGCTATATCGAGTGCACCGTTTTTTACAAATGCGCTATTAGCTAATCCTACTAGCGCATATAGTATTATAGCTAGGACTGCGATATTAAATCCACGTAGTATCGCCTTTGTAACCCAATGATCTATGTAAGGTCTAAGCAGCATAATCGCTGTGAACATAACAACGTAAGCTGGTAGCACAATACCTAATACCGCTAAAATAGATCCTGGTATATTTTTTAATTTATATCCAGCATAAACAGCCGCGTTTATAGCGATGGGACCTGGCACGCTGCTTGCTATACTAATTATCTGTGAAAACTCCTCTGGGTTAATCCATTGCAGCTCTTCAACGAGTACTTTGTAGTATATACCTATAGCTCCATATCCACCTCCAAACATTATAATTCCTACTTTGAAAAAGACCGTGAAAAGCTCTAGTAGAGATATAGTGCTCATACTTAAACCACCATGAAAGCTAAATAACTAACATAATTATTTTAACTTAGCTTTAAGTATCAAAACAAATGGTGTAACACATGTACAACAGTGCTTTAATAAAATTCTTTCATCCAAAAAGTGTAGCGATAATAGGAGCATCCGAGAGGGAAGGTAAAATCGGAAGAGCTATACTAGATAACTTTAGGTCAAAGTTCCACGGGGAGATATACCCTGTAAACCCAAACTACAACCAGCTTCTAGGTTTAAAATGCTATAGAAGAATACAGGATCTACCCGATACTCCTGATCTAGCTGTAATAGCTATCCCAGCTCCGCTAGTCCCCGAATCTCTCAAAGAGCTTGGTGAAAAAGGGTGCAAAGCCGCTGTAATAATTAGTGGTGGTTTTAGGGAGACAGGGACTCTTGAAGGAGCTAAATTAGAGGAGGAATTGATAAGTATATCAAAGAGATATAATCTTAGAGTTATTGGTCCAAACTGCATAGGAATATTTGATAACTGGAGCGGCGTTGACACCTTCTTCACGACAAAGATGAAGAAGCCGCCAAGAGGATACGTTGGCTTTATTAGTCAGAGCGGGGCATTCGCAACCGCATTAATGGATTGGATGGCTTATCATGGTATGGGTGTATCTAGAGCAATTAGTTATGGTAATAAGATAGATGTAGATGACGTGGATCTTCTCTGGTTCCTCGGAGAAGACGATAAAACAAAAGTCATATTAATGTACATAGAGGGTCTTAGGGAAGGACGTGGTAAGTTATTCATTGAGACTGCGAGAAAAGTATCATTGAAGAAACCCGTTGTTGTTTACAAAGCTGGAAAAACAAGCAGAGGCGGAAGAGCCGCTGCTAGTCACACAGCGGCAATGGCAGGAGACTATACATTGTATAAAGCAGCGTTCAAACAAGCTGGTATAGTCGAGGTAGATAGCTTTGATGAGATGATGGATGCGGTAAGAATATTCCTCGATCAACCTTTGATGAAAGGCGATAGAGTATACATAGTCACAGATGCTGGTGGAGTTGGTGTTATGTTAACAGATGCATTGACACATAATGGCTTCACTCTTCCTGTTACAACAAACGATCTTAGAGATAGGTTAAGAACCATTTTACCTCCTCACTGCATTATAGATAACCCAATAGATCTAACCGGTGATGCAGATGATGAAAGATACATTAGTGTTCTTGAGCTGCTAGCATCTCGTGAAGATATCGATGCTCTCGTGGTTGTCGCTTTGACACAAATACCGGGCCTAAAAGGCAAATTCATAGATTACCTTATCAACTTAAAGAAAGAGTATAATAAACCGATCGTTGCTCTTACCATTGGGAGTGATATATCAATAGAGGTAGCACGTAAGCTTCAATCAAATAATGTAACAGTGTTTGAATCGCCTGAAAGACTTGCAAAGGCGTTAAAAGCCCTTAGAAACTATAGCATATTTGTGAGTAGATATAGATGCTCTAAAGGTGATTGATCTTATGCATCCAAGAGAGATTATAGCTAGTGCTATCAGGGAAAACAGATTTAAACTACTAGAACATGAGGCCTTTGAGATAGCAAAGTATTATGGAATACCAACACCAAACGCTGTTCTCGTGAAATCACCGGAGGAGGCTTTGAAGCTCGCAGACGAAATAGGCTACCCAATCGCTCTCAAAGTTGTCTCGCCTGATATAACACATAAAAGCGATGTAGGAGGTGTAAAGCTAGATTTACTATCTAAACATGATGTTGCAAGAGGTGTCGAGGAGATCTTAGCTAATGTTCCGAAGAAAGCTCCAAATGCAAGAATAAATGGAGTTATAATGTACAAGATGGCTCCGCAGGGTCTTGAAGTAATAGTTGGAGGCATTAGAGACGATATATTTGGTCCAACCCTTATGTTTGGTCTAGGTGGAATATTTGTCGAAGTGCTAAGAGATGTATCCTTTAGAATATTTCCAATATCAATAGATGATGCCATTGAGATGCTTAATGAAATAAAGTCATCAAAGATACTAAATGGGTTCAGAGGACAACCTCCCGTAGATAAATACGCAATTGCAGATATCATAGTTAAAACAGCTAATCTTCTCCAAGAAAACGAAGAAATAGAGTCAATAGATTTAAACCCTGTCATGGCATACCCACAAGGAGCAATAGCCGTTGATGTAAGAGTAGTTTTAAGAAGGGTACATAAATGAGTAACGTCGAAGACTTGATCAAAGAAGCTGATAGGGTATCACGTGATCTTAGTGAATTAAGAGAGAAGATAAAACAACTTAAAGAAAAGAAAACAAGTCTCTATGCAGAGATAAGTAAACTTACCACTGAGAGAGCAAGATTACTAAATGAGATTAGATCACTTAAAAATCAGATAAGAGCAATAAAGGAAGAACGAGTTAAACTCATCGAAGACTATAGGAAAACACAAAACGAAAGGAAAGAAGAGCTCTCACAGTTAGAAGCCCTTAGAGAACTATTATCGAATAGAGTAACGGAGTTAGAGGGTTTATCAAGAGAAATAAAAATACCAATAAGTGCTCTTAGGCAGAAAATCGAGGAAATAGAGTGGACTATTCAGACCAATATACTAACACCTGATAGAGAAAACGAGTTAATTAGAAAAATAAAAGCATATAATCAGTTGCTTAATAAAGCACTCTTAGTTGAAGAACGCAGAGAAGAGGTATTAGAATTAAGAGCAACCTATTTATCACTGCGCACACGTATTAAAGAACTCAGTAATAAGCTAAGAGAGATGAGAGGCATTATCGATGAAAAAACAAAAGTACTTAGAGAATACAAGTTAAAACTAGATGCCGTTGTTAAGAAATACCTAGATATCAAAGAATCAATTGAGGCTAAGAGAAAAGAACTAGAACAATGTAATAGTGAAATAGCATTAAAAACCTCGCAGTCAATAGCTTTAAGGGAAAAATACCAGCAATTAATAGACGCGATTGAAAAGGCTAAAGCTCGTGGTGTTTTAAACGAAAAGAAGTTAAAGGTCTCTAAGGATCTCGAGAAGCGATCAAAGAAAAGACTAACTATAGAGGAGCTAAAGATCATGTATGGTGAGCTAGAGGATCTAGAGGAAGATTAACGTCCAAATCTTCTCTCTCTAAGTTGATAGCTTCTAATAGCTCTCCAAAAATCTATTTTTCTGAGTTCAGGCCAGTAGACATCGCAAAAATATAACTCACTATACGCGGAGTGCCATAAGAGAAAATTACTGATTCTCTCCTCACCACTAGTTCTAATTAGTAGATCGAGGTCTGGTATTCTCCCTGTTGACATGTATTTCAAGAAGACTTCTTCGTTGATATCGAGAGGAGAGATTAATCCTCTCTCGACATCGTAAGCCAATGTTTTTACAGCCTCCACTATCTCTTGCCTTCCACCATAACATATTGCTATTGTTAAAACATATCGATCGTAGTCTTTAGTGGTATCTATTACTTCAGTTATTAATTCCTTTAACTCGTCTGGTAATAGCTCTGTTTTACCAACTACTAGTATCTTGACTTTATTCCTATGGACCTCTGGGTTTTCCTTTAATTCCTTTAAGCCTTTCTTGATAATATTAAATAAGTGTTCTCTCTCCTCTGGGCTTCTATATATGCAGTTCTCAGTGCTCATTGCAAACAGTGTTACATAAGGTATTTTCAATTCCCATATCCATTTCAATACCTCTTTAATTTTCTCATATCCATAGCTATGACCGTTATGAATAGGTAATCCTCTTTCACGAGCCCATCTTCTATTACCATCTGGTATTATCCCGATATGGTGAGGGAATGGCCCATTCTTTATCTGGATCCATAGCCATTTCTCATAGATCCTATACATGGGTTTTATCAATATGTTTCCAAGTCTAAGTAAAGCACTATCAATTTTTCTTGGCAATAGATATCCCTCAAAAACACCAATTAGTTGT
>JAWAPI010000060.1:0-7411 GCA_038894495.1 Desulfurococcaceae archaeon | reverse complement strand
AAGTGATAACGTAGCCTGGGATGTTTGAACAAGGCTTTCGGGAGTCGGCTCGGGGTAACGAGCGGGTTCAACATCTAGTGTTCCATTTATAACAAGTGGTCTCACCCCGAGTTTTTTGAGTATATATGGTGATGTCAAAACACCTGTATTATTAGCTGGATCAACGAGGACTTTGAAACTCCTTCTAGAAATTCTCTCTTTGTCAACGTATCCAACAACGGCTTCTATGTATTTATCATTAACAAATGGATATTCAATAACCTCGTGCGATAAACTCCTCCAGTCCACGCTTCTAGATCTCATCTCCCAATATATCTCCTCGACTACTCTCTCCTCGTCTCTATCGATTTCTATTCCATTTGAACCAATTACTTTAATACCACTATACTCTGGTGGATTATGACTTGCCGTAATCATTACACCAGCATCAAATCCCTGGGTTTTTACAACATACTGGAGAGCAGGGGTAGGTGTTACCCCCGCATCATATACTCTGTGCCCAGAGAAGACTAATACACCTTCAACAATCCTTTTTATAGCATCGTTTCCAGCTCGATAATCCATTCCAACTAGTATCCGAGAGCCCTCAGGAAAGTAAAAACCTATCGCCATTGCTAATCTCATAATAAAATCCGGGGTTAAGTCAACACCTGTAATACCTCTAACGCCATCTGTGCCAAAAAGCCTTCTACTCATGGTCTACTCCTCCAGTACGTCTTCGAGGATCTCATATACTTTGAGACTACCATTTCTTAATTTAAAAACAGGGATAAAACCCTTATCTTCAATCCACTGTCTTATTTTCAACGATGCTATGCTAAGATAGCTAATAGCGTCCTCTACTACCTCTTCAACATCTTCACCACTATCTTTAAGATCTTCAAGTGCTTCACGTATGTTGTCTTTATAATTTATACACATGTATACAAGGTTACCTCGAAACTCCACGCGGAGGTAGAGAGGGAGAGAACCGTGAAGAATCATGAGGAAATTATTATCTCTCTCCACGGTGTAACCAAGGTTTCTCAAGTAGTCAACGAGGTCATTGATTATGTCCAATAAATATTCACCTATGTAAACACATTGTAGATATATTATGCGAGAATAAAAATCTTTGGATGATAACGTTGATCTCAGGACAAGGGAGCTAAAATGAGCAATAATAAAGCACGGGTTTTACTAGTAGCGTGTGTTAGAAAAGAGGAGGAGATAAGATGGGTGAGAAAAATATTTAGAGAACATAAAAATATTTGGATAGTTTTAGATAGGAAAACCGTGGAGATTCTTCACCGCGAAAAACTACTACACGAGATCGATAAAGATAGAATAATTGTTTTCAAAGGCACCAGAGCTGAGGAGTTAACACTAAAAATATACAAAATATCCCAGCCAGACATAGTATTCATTTGTGATAAGCATGGTTTATTGAAAGCTCTCATCTATCTTCTAAAAAATACACCAGTCAAGATAATAGAGTGCTAACCCTTTGTGTGTATTTCAACTATATCTCCATCGTGTAATTCATGGTCTAATCCCACTTTCTCGCCAGGATACTTAACTGATGAACCCCATACTCTTGCATATAAAAAGTTCTCTATGAAGTCTCTATGAATACTCTTAGCAACATCTCTTATAGTCGCGTGTTTTCGAAGAACAAGTGGTTTCTCAGATACTGGATTATTTGGGGATTTTGTATATACTCTTATAACCTCGGCCGATTCATATAGAGACGAAGCTATCTTATCGAGTCCGGTCCTGGTTAAAGCTGATCCAAAGAGTATTGGAACACCGGATATAACGCTTTGTATTTTATTCATAGTGAGTTGATCTACTTCTCTTAAGTCGCATTTATTCACAAAAATAACCACTGGTTTATAAACCGTTGATTCAAATATCGACTGCTCAACATCATCTATAGATACTTCCCCATATATCTTTACATGTGCATTGTAGATTCTATAGCTCTCTAGTATCTTTTTCACATCATCTAGTGTTCCATCAATTATTCTTCCCATAACCGTGAATCTTATACCTGATTTCCCAGTTCTATATATATCTAGAACGACTCTCCCACGTGGTCTTGTGAGCAATATACCCTCTTGTCTCAAAACATTAATTATTTCGATGAGATCATCTACTACGTCTCTAGTTGCATCAAGTACTAATAACACGCTATCTGCATTTCTAATCAACCCTATAACTTTTCGAAGCAGGTTACCGCGAGTTAGTGGAGGAGTATCTATTAATTGAAAATAAACATCACTGTATTTCAACATACCTGGAACAGGTTGAATTGTTGAGTATGGATAATGAGCTACAACTGTCTTTGCTCCCGTAAGCTTGTTCACTAAAAGACTTTTACCACTATTAGGAGGACCTGTAACAACTACTTGTATATCACCCTCTTTACCTATGAAATAAGATATTCTCTGCCCTGTTTTCTTTTTCTTTCTCTCCTCGAGCTCGTCTCTTAGCTCGGAGAGTCTCTTGGTAGCCCACTCCCTAAGCCTCTCTGTGCCCTTATGCTTTGGCACACTAGAGAGAAAATCCTCGAGAGCCTTGATCTTCTCCTCAATAGTCCTCGCTTCCATGACCTTGATCCACTTTGCCTTAGCCTCCGCTGGTAGATTTGTTGGCATGGACTCACCGCTTAGTGAAATCAAGCAAGGTTCTATGCTTTGCTGTTTTCTTCTTACTAATATACCAGCTTGGTGCTTTATCACTTAGATTACTCCAGCTTCTCCTTATAAACGATGGTGGTTTTCTACTTGATGAGTAATTTGTTTTCAGCCAACTATTGAGTCTTGGATCTGATGGATAACCACTCCCGAATTCACCGAATAACTTCTTGAGAGGCCTTATGCTACTATCTCGTAGAACCTTTGCAAATATACTTGCTAGTGCTACTACTGGATAATTTTTATCAGCGTCAGGCTCAACTCTAATTTCTTCTACTTTTGACTTTAAGTAGTCAGCTATTATTTGTTTCACTATATGAGATCTTCCCTTGATCTCATCTATGTAAACATTTATTTCAGCATTATTAACTTTACCTATAACACTACCCATGACTTTTATTATCCATTTAATTGCCTCAGCTTCCAAATTATTCAAGTTTTCGCTATCGATTCTCCAGGGTGATATATAGACAGCTACTATCAAAACACCCTTTCTCACTGCTTTATAACAAATTTCTCTTCTCTTAATGCTACCTAGTTCTTTACTCTCTGCGAGGCCATCATGAACTAGGTTAAAAATTAAATCTCTATCAGCTAATACGCCTGCCACTACCATATCTCCTATCAATGGTCCTCTACCAGCTTCATCAACCCCGATGTCAAGTATAGGCATCCTTTTCCAATCCTTAACCACAGGTTGTCCCAATAATTTCCTAAACACTAAGTCTATAGATTATTCAAAATAAAGGCGTTTTTAATTATTATATAAATGGCCCGATAAAGTAACCCGTCGGGAGGCTAAAATGTGAAGACCCCTGGTATTGAGGGCCGTGACGCAAATATATTATTTAAATTATTGCCTTCTCGATTAATTTTCATAGTAGGTGAATTACTTGAATTGTGTAGTTATTAGAGCATTGACTTACTTTACTAGTAAGGTAAGTGATCTTTCCCAGCTCAAGAACGAGATTGAAACTGGAATGGTTCTCCTCGATGAGATTGAAAAACATCTAAGAGAGAATAAATACAGTGTTTTCACGAAGAGGATATCCTTCCCAGGGTTGCCTAGGGACATCGCACTTAGAGTTGTTGAGTACCAGGGTCGCGATCTTCTATTTAGCATAGGATATAGTGATATAAGCAAAGATGACATTATAGAGTTAGTTTCACATGGAGTCTATGTCCCAGTTCTACACGCAGAGGATCCTAACATTAAAAATGCATATGAATATTCAAGACTCATACACGAGCTTGCAGATTTTGATCCCCTAGCAGCTACTAGATTATCCATCGGGTTCCATGACATGGATTTCCAAACTCCATATTTTCCAGACTCGAGCAGTAGAGGCTTTAGATCAATTGGACTTGCTTTTTTATATCCTCAATGCATAATCGATGCAATAAAAAGAGATATAGACTTATCAACTGCTATTAAAGAGATATTCAAAGAGCTAAATAAATTAGCTGAGTTTATTAAAAAGACATTCAATCTAGATGTATTGATCGACTACAGTTTATCTCCATGGATGGATAATAGCGTTGCTAGAGTATATGAAGAACAAGGTTATAGTGTTATAGGCACCGGTGGTATCTATTATACGTGGATTTTGAACAAATACATTGAAACTTATTCAAATAAATCCATGAGAACAGGTTTTAACGAGGTTATGCTCCCATACGCCGAGGACAATGTATTAATAGATTACGGGAGACGAGGAATGCTTAGAGCAAGAGATTTCTTAATGTATGCTTCTACGTGTGTAGCAGGTGTTGACATGATTGTCGTACCATGGGATATAGATAAGCTAGCTATGATAATTGCAGGGGCAATGGCTATTAGAATAGTTAAAAATAAACCAATCTCCCTGAGAGCTATACCAGTTCCTAGGAGCGAGGGAGAGACGATTGATCTTGGGAGATTCGGCCTAGTAACTGTTATTCCGTATTAACCAAGAAATATGAAAATTGGCTTTCGTGGAACATGATTAGGCAACACATATTAGCTTAATTTTTAAATGTATTATTGATTACTAATCTATGTGGTTATCTTGCCCACAGCTGTGGTTTTAGCTGGTGGCGTTGGATCTAGGTTATATCCTTTAACAAAGGTTGTTCCTAAACCACTAATCCCCTTTGCCGGCGCTCCACTACTCGACTACATAATTGAGACACTTAAACAAAATGGATTTAACAATATTATTATAACAGCTAGGTATTTAGGAGGCCAGATCGTTAAATACTATGAAAGCGTTGAGGGGGTTAAACCCCTACTACTAGATTCAAAGGACACCGCGGACGCTATAAGATTAATAGCAGATCACATAAAGGGAGAATTCCTTGTGTCGATGGGCGATGTTGTGACAAATATACCCTTCTTTGACTTCTACAAATATCACCTATTTAGTAATTCAACAGCATCCATTGTGCTTAAAGAAGTGGATAATCCACTACCATATGGACTTGTATATATTGATGAAAAATCTAACATTGTTCTCTTCTGTGAGAAACCCCCGTCATTAGAGATCTACTTACTTTCCATTGCATTCCACGCCGTTAAAAGCCCAGGCTTTCACGGTAATCTCGTGAACGCAGGTATATATGCATTCAATGAAGAAGTTAAAGATATTCTCCTTGAGAACAAGGGCTTGATGGACTTTGGCCGACATGTATTTCCATACCTTCTCGAAAACGGATATATTATCAAGGGATGGATAGCTCCTCCCGATACATATTGGAATGATATTGGAAGGGTTGAAGTGTATAAGGAGGCTATTTGGGATTTCCTAGAAGGAAAAGTAAAAGGTTGGAACCCACGAGGTAGAAATATTTCAAGAGGGATCATTATAGCTCTGAACGCCTCACTTCATGGATCTATTATTCCACCTGTCTATCTAGGTGACAATGTTATAGTTGATCAAGGGTCCATCATAGGTCCATATGCTGTAATCGAGAAAAACACGGTGATCGAGGAGAGTTCAAGAGTATCATATTCAATCATATGGAGCAACACTTTGATTAGAAAAAATACATATATATATGACTCAGTGATTATGAACCACGCTGAGGTAAAGAATGGTGTGAGAATAGTTTCCTCAGTAGTGGGCTCTGGATGCGTAGTTGAAAATGATCTATTTAAGCAGGTATTAGAACCATGTAAACAGGTGTCTCCATATGAGAATACATGGTAAACCATTAATAGATATTAAGCTTGAAGATGCTATTAGAATAGGAATGGCGATTGGCAGATCAGCTGGGGCTAGAAACCTTGTTATAAGCGGAAGAGACCATACCCGTGTGTCAAGAATGCTTAAAAGAGCCATAACAGCTGGTCTCATGTCAACGGGAGCGGATGTAATGGATTTCCACGAATCCACAGTTGGGGAAATTTCATATGCTATTAAGAGATTTGGAGCTAGAGTTGGTTTCATGGTCTCAGTTGACCCATCATCTGGTGGAGTAGTGGTTAGAGTCTACTCTGCACCAGGCTATGAGTTGATTGGAGGTGCTTTGAAATCACTACTAGATTTAAAGGTAGATAAATTCGCAGAGCCGCAAGATGTGGGTTGGATATATTATGCAGAGTATATGCATCGATTGTACTCTTCTTCTATTTCATCTTTCATAAGAAGCGATATCCTATCAACGAAGAAGTTAAATGCTATAGCCGGTCCCGATGTGGAGCCGCTTGGAACTATTTTATATGAGCTATCCAACTCGATTGGACTAAATCAGACAATAATAGGTGGTGTAAACGTTTTAAAACACCCTAGCATCGATCTAATGAATAGAGTCGGTAAGGTAGTTGATGCGTTATCGGCAGATCTTGGAGTTATATTCAGCCATGACGGTTCACAGCTATCTATTTATAATAGTAGACTTGGATATCTATCTCCCGAGGAGCAGATCTTATTGATTTCAGCGAAGTATAGCTCACCACGTATTATAGCGCTGGGTCCACTACTCCGATCCTACATGAACAACCTTGAGAAGTATGGATATGATATTCTAATCGTGGACAATGAGGAAAAGCTACAAGAGCTTACTAAAAGAGAGAGACCAACATTATCATCAACGTGGAGAGGAGAGTTTATAACACCTTTATTTAGCCTAGGATACGATGCAGTTATTCAATATGCGCAGATATTGGAGTTGACAGCTGATTTTGGATCTAGAATACTTGACGAGATCAATAGCCTACGTGAAGGACTCTCAATTGAAAACATAGATTTTGAGCTTGGAATGAGAGTATGTTATGAGAAACCAGAGCGTGTAGCTATCTGGGGATGTAGGGTACTCGATGAGAACAAGGTAACATTGCTAATATACAATCCTCGAACAGATGGATTTATCAAGATCACGGATAAAGCCGCTGAAATCAACGTTAAATAAGTTTATAAAAACACGATATAAATAAGGGGAATTAGCAGATCAGAATTTATTCTTGAAAAGGGTGTTTAAATTAAATCTACTAGTCTTACTTATTCTCGTTAATATTGTTTAAAATCACCATAGAGATTTAATAGTTTGCAATGTAATGAATATCCACATATTATTCTTGTGATTTTGTAATAGGATCATTATCATGATTTATAACTGTCATATTTCTAGTTGACTAGTTAAAATTAAGTATTAAGACATCAACAGTGATTGACTCCTGTCTATGTATTACCAATGGATTCTACAAATTTATGTAATCCTGCTTTATGACTGTTTTTAACACTGTAATACCAAGT
>JAWAPI010000059.1:0-7493 GCA_038894495.1 Desulfurococcaceae archaeon | reverse complement strand
TACCTTCCGAATTGAAGATTTTAGTTTAAATACTATAGCTACTATTCCAAGTGTTTTAACAACATTTCCTATAATGATTGTGTACAAAAACGGAACTATGTTTGAAACAAAAGCAGGTATTTTTCAATCTCGTTCTTCTCTAGATCTATGATCTTTATAAATATATCTAAGACATCTTTATATAATATGATCTTGTTTTCGTGTGCGAGGTAGACTCTGTAAGCCACGGCATCTATTTGTTGTAATACTCTATCTAGGATCTTAACTATGTTTATATAGTTACTAGAGTAGAAAGTTACTTCACTGCTTCTAACAAGATATTCTAGTGTTAATACAACTAGATCCTCACCCTTGTTCTTAATACCTCTGACTTTGTCATAGTGCTTAGAGAGCTCTACGCTTTCTACATTGTTATAGTTTCTAAGCATTAGGTAGAGCTCATTTATCTCATCTTTCACAATTCTACACATGTTTACTACTTGCTCAATAGCTGTCATCTCGACGATTGATTCTCGTCTCTCTTCTATCATTACTCATCACTTCTATCTTTTATCATTAATAATCATCTAAAGAGAGATTTAAATATAAAATATCAACTAGGTGAACATCTATAACTAGCATAGCTGTCATAGACGCCATGGCTAGGTTCACGGGGAGAAGATACGCAACTTTTGATGTAGTTGGAGCAGGGCCAAGAGTAATAGCTGGTATCTCCGAGAAATATGGTGAAGTCGAGTATTATACTTATGAGAAAGCAATTAGGTATCAGAAAGCCTTACTAGGCAAAGACATTGTAATGATCTCTGCTATGTCAACTGATTTAACAGCTGCTAAGAAGATCTCAATAATACTTAGATCGAGAGGCTATCGAGGATTAATAATAATAGGAGGACCCATTAGCTTTGAATATCAAAAAGTGCTCCTAGAAATTCCAGTAGATTACGTCGTAGTGGGAGAAGCTGAGATACCACTAGGGAATTTATTAAGTGCTTTACAAAGCAAAAATCTAGATCCCAGTAGAATACCTGCCATTGCTTATAGAGATAGGAGTGGTGATGTAAGGCTATCATCAAGACATGTTCACACCCCCTCCGAGATATTAAACTCCATTAAACCATGGACTCACGTGGACAAGGCTTTCGATTACCCATGTGTATATAGATTCTATGTTGAAGTAGTTCGTGGATGCAGTAATTACTATAGGCCGATGATCAATATACCTAGACATAGTTGCATTCATTGTTTTAAATGCCGAAGTCCTGTTCTAGAGGAGAGACTAGAGTGCCCTGTTGGTATACCACCAGGATGTGGATTCTGTAGTGTTCCATACATGTTTGGACCACCTCGGAGTCGAAGTGTGAGATCAATTGTATCAGAGATTGAGGAGTTACTAGCGCATGGCGCACGTAGAGTTGTTCTTAGTGCCCCAGATTTTCTAGATTATGGAAGAGAGAGCTTAGTTAAGGGGCCTTTGACTGATCCATGTAGTCCCCCAACTAATTTAAAAGCTGTAGAGGATTTACTGAACAGTATTACATCGCTAGAAGAAGTAAAGACTGGTAGGAGCGTTGTTATGATCGAGAACATTAAAGCATGTTTGGTTAACGAGGAAGTAGGCAATGTTCTTGGTCGTTACTTAAAAGACACAACTGTTCACATTGGTCTTGAAACGGGGTGTAATTGGTTCAATGAAAATATTCTTGGTAAACCCATATACCTCGAGCATGTTCTTAGAGCATCAAAGATACTAAGAGAAAACGGGCTTAGACCATATGTGTATCTAATGTATGATATTCCATATGCAAGTAGAAAGGTCTATGTAGATAACATTAACAGCATTCATAAACTAGCTGAGACTGGTGTGGAGAAGATAACACTATATAAATTCATAAATTTACCTGGAACAGCATTCAGTGATTTAAAACCAGAACCCGTCGATATCGAGTTGGTAAACAACCTCAGAAAAATAGTAAACAAGTATAATTTAGCTAAGAAAAGAGAATTAATCGGTAGAAAGATCGAGGCATGGGTTCTTGAAACGAAGAGAGGGGTTTATGCATACCCAGTTCACCATGGACCTGTCATCCTCGTTGAAACACCGAGAACAAAGATGCATCTTAGTGGATGTAGGGTTTTAATTGAAATAACAGATATCAGCCCTAGATTAGTAGAAGGTCGTATAATTAGTGTCTTAGAGTGCCCAGTATGTCCTCAGCACGGTCGATAAGTATATCAACGTCTCTAACTTCATTTATATATCCTTGTTTCTCCAAGAGATCCCTAGACTCTCTCAGCATTGAGACAATATATGGTAAGCTTATCAATGTGATCATTCTATAATACGTGCTAATATACTTAACCAATTTATCTTCTTTATTACCTAGTAAAGTTACTTCCCTTGCCTCTACCAGTATCCAAGAGGCATTCTCGAACACTCTTTTAAGACCATTTACAAATAGTAGAAATCCATTGAGATCTTTTGTCAATATCGCTCTTTTCCCCTCTGTGATTAAAACATCGAGATCATTAACAAGGTCTCTTATATGGGTGAATACTTCGTATTTATTCATGAACTCGCCTTTACTTTTCTTATAGTTGCTATACTATTATCTGCCACACCTTGTTTCTCAAGCTCGGCTGGGTGAACTATCACTGTGTTTTCTTTGGTTTCATATAGATCAGCCGTTAAAGTAACTTTCCTCTTCCCTGCTACCACTATTTCCACTTGATCACCTGGTTTAATATCTAGTTCCGACGCTACGTGAACAGGGATCTTAGCTATTGGTTTACTAAAGGATCTATCATATCTTATTCTTATTCTCTTCTCGGCAAGAGTCTTTTTCCCCCCTCTTAGCTCCGCTGCTGATGGAATGATAGCTAATAGTTTAGATATGTCTGGTTTTTGCTTATTTTCCTTTGCAGACGTTGAATGCTTTTCCTCTTGCAAGCTTTCACCTAGAATACAATATGAGTTTGATGTATATTTAAATCACATCATGAATTCCCAGGGCGTTCAGTAAGTATTTTACTACTTCATGTATCCCTATCCTTATTTGTAGAGTCGTATCTCTATCTCTTATCGTAACTGTGTTATCCATTATTGTCTGGTGATCTACAGTGATAGCGTATGGCGTGCCAATCTCATCTGCCCTAGCATATCTCCTACCTATACTACCCTCCTCATCATAATAGACTCTGAAACCAAGTCTCGTTAACTCCTTATAGATATCTTTTGCAATCTCAACCATTTTAACATGTTCAGGTCTTCTACCTGTCATTAGTGGAAACACTGCTACATGGTATGGTGCAATTTGAGGTGGGATCCTTAATGTTGTTTTATCCTCTCTCTCTGTATAAGCATATTCCAAGACAACGTAGAGTAATCTTTCTAGTCCAAAGGATGGTTCAACCACGTGGGGATATATTTTCTTCCCATGTATCTTAACCTCCTCCTCCTTTATAGTAAAGCACTCTGGTAGGAGCTTGAATCTATCTATCTCGACATATCCCTTTGTCTCTAATCCCCTAGTAATCTCCTCAGTGCTTATACTAGAGATCTTTTTCATGACTTCACCTAGTTTCTCTCTTCCAACTATCTTCTCGATGTAAACAGGATTTGGCAGTACTTTTCTAATGGTGGTTGACACTGGTTTTTCATATCTCTTAAAAACAGTGAAATCAAACCCGCTATACTCAGCGTGTTTTTGTATATCGTAGTCTGTTCTATAAGCATATCCAGCTACTTCGACCCAGCCAAATCTACCAGCGTATACTTCTTGGTCAAAGGTCTGCGCAGAATAATGCGCTCTCTCATGTGGAAGCTTCTCCACGAATCTGACTCTATCTGGTGGGACTCCAAGATTCCTTATAAACTGGTTACCTATACCCATCCAGTATGCTAGCCAGGGAGTTCTAACTATGTTCTTCTTAACTAACTCCTCTACGGTGTACTCTACTGGTTGTTCTATTTTTGCATACCTCATATCACTTGTTAACACTAATATCTTCTCATCTTTAATTCCATCTTTTTCGATCAATTTAAGAGCTTCTTTCTCAGCCTCCTCGGGGTCAAAGAAGAATTCTATCTCCATGATTGTGAACTCTCTTAGCCTAATTAAACCTTGTCTTGGAGAGATCTCGTTTCTAGCGACTTTACCTATTTGCGCTATTCCTAATGGCAGAACACTTCTAGCGACTCGGAATACTTGTGGAAAGTTTATAAACATTCCTTGAGCATGCTCGGGTCTTAGATAACCTATCTCACCCTTATAGGGCCCAATGTTAGTTGAAAACAATAGAAGAGTATTGAATGCTTCTCTGAAGCCTCCTCCACATTCAGGGCATTTTAAGCCACGCTCTCTGACTAATCTTGTTATCTCCTCTAGGCTCCATCCCTCGACTTCAACTCCTAGGAGGTCTTTTATCAAATGATCAGCTCTAAATATACGTTTACAGTTTTCACACTCTAAAACAGGATCTGTGAAGTGCTCTTCATGACCACTTGCTTTAAACACCACTCTTGGGTTAATGATTGGAGTCTCTATTTCAACAATGTTTTCCCTTGAATATACAAAGTGCTTTAGCCAATAGGATGCAATGTTTCTCTTAATCATCACCCCTATTGGTCCAAAATCATAGAATCCTGCAACACCACCATATATTTCAAAGGAAGTCCAGAATAGACCTCTTCTCCTCGATAACTCTAATATTTTTTCATAAGTATCGTTGATGCTCTCTCTCATATTATTATCCCTATTTACTAGTGATTTATAGTTTATATCAATAAGCAAGTTAATTACTATCAAAATATATATTAGTTTTCTAAGTTCCCTCTTCACGGTGAGTACATTGACATGGAAAAATCTGCTTATAAAGCCGGTGTTTGGATGTGTTGAAAACGAGAACTCACCTATAGCTATTGTAGGAGCACCGTTAGATTCTACTGGGACCTATAGACCAGGGACACGGTTCGCACCACAGAGAATACGTGAAGCGTCTTGTAATCTAGAATTATATAGTTTAATTGCAGACATAGTATTAGAAGATATAGGATTCAAAGACTATGGTGATGTCTTAATTCCTCTCAGCGACTTAAACAAGTCCCTTAGTAGAATAGAATATGTCATAGGTAGTATCTCTCAAGAACACAGTGAATTACTAATGATACTAGGAGGAGAGCATTTACTAACATATTCTAGTATTAGAGGATTAAAAAACAAGATCGATACTCTTGTCGTATTTGATGCACACTTAGACATGCGTGGAGAATATCTTGACTCAAATATAAATCACGCGACTTTCCTACGGAAACTAATCGAGGAAGGTGTAGACATATTACACATAGGCTCTAGAGCATATAGTGGAGACGAACTAAGTTACCTTAGATCACGCAGTGTAAAGATATATAATATAATAGATGTTTACCGTGGTGATCTCAAATTAGACAACATTGGAAAAGTATATATTAGTGTTGACATGGATGTCTTTGATCCCTCAATAGCGCCGGGGGTATCTAATCCAGAGCCGTTTGGATTAGATACTCATAGATTCCTTGAACTACTCAAAGATATAATTGAAAAGACAGATGATATAACCGCCGTGGATGTTGTCGAGGTAAATCCACTAGTAGATACAAGTGATGTAACAAGTCACCTAGCCGCGAAGATATTGCTCGAGATAGCTGGATTATACTTGAAGAGAAGATTTTCTAAATAGACCTCACTATTCTATATGTTCTCGCAACTTTGTATACTATTTCATAGGTACACTTAGGGCATCTGATCTGCCGACCATATGTTCTAACCATTTCTTCGTAGTCAAAGACGTATCCGCATCTTCCACACTTATACTTAACCATGAGGTAACACCTTCTATCATTCAAATCTCGAAATAGGTTTTTAAGTTTTGAATCTATTATACTCTAAAAGACCGGTGATGCATAAACACATGTCTAGCCAAGTATGTGGAAGTGAAATACCTAGTGAAGTATGCGAGAGACTAATAGTAGAACAACCATTGATAAAAATACGCCTAGACACTAGAAAGTTTGGAAAAGCAGTTACAATAGTTGATGGGTTTCCAAATGAAAAAGACATATTGAAGATCCTGGCAAGGTTCTTTAAGACAAAACTCGCTACTGGAGGGACATACAGGGAGGAAGAGGGGAGGATAGAGCTCCAAGGAGACCATAGACAGAGAGTAAAACAAATACTCGTGGAAGATCTAGGAATAAACTCTGAGAATATACTAGTGATTGGGTAGTTTAATAAGAAACCATATTGTTTTTAACTACTCTTCTATCTCCATGCTTAAAACTTTCATTATTTCTTTGCATCTATTTCTAACAGTTACTTCAGTAACACCAGCTACATTAGCTATTTCTTTCTGAGATCTCTCCTCTCCTATTTTCTCGCACGCTAAGTAAATAGCGGCAGCTGCTAATCCAACAGGATCCTTTCCTCCAAGTATACCAGCTTCCCTTGCCTTATTGAGAATCTCAATAGCTGTTCTCACAACAGCCCCCGATAAGCCAAGGGCGTGAGCGATTCTAGGAACGAAGTCTACAGGATCGCTGGTGGTGACCTTAATACTTAATTCACGTAGTAATAGTCTATAACATCTAGCTATCTCTTTTCTACTCACACGGGAGTACTCTTCGATCTCATCAAGTGTTCTAGGTAGTTTTCTAAGTCTACATGCAAGATAGATCGCTGCCGCTATCACGCTCTCAATACTTCTACCTCTGACTAATCCTTTCTCCACAGCTTCTCTGTATATCTTCGCGGCTTCCTCTCTTATGTATGTTGGTAAGTTAAGTAGATCTGATAATCTATCAAGCTCGTTCATTGCCTGAGCAAGATTTCTCTCAACACTCGTCAAGATTCTCGTTCTCGCCTGCCACTTACGTAGCTTATATAGCTGATACTTCTTTGATACAAGTGCGTGTCCAGCTGCATCTCGATCAGAGTAATCTATTGCTGTTGTGAAGCCCATGTCATGAACCGTGGGGGTAATGGGTCCTCCTGTTCTAGCTCTTCTCTCCCTTTCTTCTGGTGTAAAAGCCCTCCACTCGGCTCGATCATCAATAACCCTGTCCTCTATGACCTCTCCGGTCTCTAGGCAAATGTACTCGGCTTTTGTTGCATCATAGACAATTTTCTCAGGAGGACATTTGATCTTACTAGTTGTGTTATTATTTTGCGATGACTGTTGATCAGTATTAGAACTGTTAATGGATTCTTTATTAAACATAGAAATCACCCAGGCTCTGTTAAATTGAGTTATAACCCCTAATAAACTTAACGCAAGGTTTAAAAACCATATAATGGAAGAAGCTTTTAAATCCCCATGATCGGTTTTTAAGATTTAATAGCTGAGAATAATAAAAGATATATTTTAGAAATAGCCGGGTCGTCTAGCGGCCAAGGATGCGGGGCTTTGGCCGTGAAGGAGGAGACCCCGTGACCGGGGGTCGCAGCCCCGCCCGGCTACGC
>JAWAPI010000058.1:0-7723 GCA_038894495.1 Desulfurococcaceae archaeon | reverse complement strand
TCCAATAGTATTATCTAGTATAACTACTTATGGAACCAATATGCAACAACCAATCATAGAGTTGTGTAATTTTATCTACGAGAGAACAGGCAAGGATCTTTCACTTAAATTAGATATATGTAATAAAGGCTACGCGTCTCCCGATAGGTTATTGATTACCTTGATGAAGAGCGGCACGAGTTTAGCAACTATTCAAGATAAGAGTATTAATCTACCGCCGGGTGGTATGATGAGAAAGGAGATCAGTTTACCACTAGTATTAACTGGTGAAGAAATAAGAGCGAGATTAATATGGTTTAAATTAACGAGGAGATGGGTAAGAGATGAGGTCTTAAAGCTAGGCTAAATATATCTAATTGATAAATTATTTTCAGTTGAAAATCTATCTATAAGTATTCGATGTTCTCTCCTAGTCCCTTTCTTCTCGATAACTATACTTTTGATATCACTTATACATCTCCTTCTCATCGAGTGGAGCATTTGATCATCTAGGTAGTCTAATACGTGTTTTGAAGCTATGTGACCATAGCATATGTCTTCGCTTATAGCTAGATCGCTGTGTTTCCTAGGGTAATGTCCTCCCCCGATACCTATGGTTGGATTGCACTTCGGCAGGTTTGGGTAGTGATTGATCAATTCGATAACTGCTGTGCCAATTATTTCGTGATTTACGCTATCAATCCACTCATAATGAGTGCTTCCAATTTCAATGAATATGATCGGCTTTGATAGATTTGTTGGTCCGTGATGTGTTGCCTCATAACTTACCTCGTAATTTTCTCTGCTTGTGTATTCATTTCGAAGATTATATAGAGACCTTAGTAGAAACCACATAACGGGTGGATGTGCTATACCAAGCTCTCTCGGTCTGCCTCCCGCGAAAACTTCTCTGGAGAAATTACCTGTGGCGTGCACAGTATAGCTTCTAATTCCAGCTTCGCTTGAATGCCTAGATAGCACTAGGTAAAAGTCAACGCCACTTGGTAATCTATCGTCAAGGAAATCGAAGTATATTACATCTTCCTCGTATTCAGCTAATATGATCTTACTGTCAGTAAAGCATCTAATTGCATTTCTGCATATAGTAGAATTTCTCAATTCCAGCTCTCTAAGCAAAAATGCAGCTATGCCAGCTCCAGCGGGGTCTTTTGAACTGTAAACTATTCCAATCATAAATAGTCACCATGACTTTTATGAATACAAGAAAGGTAATTATTATAGGTGTATTTTTGTGAGGATTGATGATGAGAAATGGAGATCTAGGAAGGAATATTCCTGGAAGAGGATATGGGAAGACCTTGAGATCGGGTATCTAGATAGGGATCTACTCCCACTACTAGTGCTTATAAATAAAGACATCGACTTCTACACTACAAGTAGCTGTAGTGGTAGAATAGTAATATTAGATGCTGATTATCCATGGGAGAGAGATGAAGCACGTATAGTATTTAAATCGCATACACCAATAAACCGGAACGAGATGAGATCCATAAATAACTTAAAAGTCCACAAGAAAATTTGGATAATTGTTAATGGCCCAATTATCCACATATATTCAAAGAACTTAAGAAAAGCAGCTTTAATACTGAGAACTGCCCGTGAAGTAGGATTTAAACACAGTGGGATAATTCATGCTAGTAGAGATAAAGGTGTATTTATCGAGTTGGTAACGGGTGTTTATACATCACACCTGTTGAAAACACGTAACGAGGAAATAACTCAGGCAAATCAAATGTTTAAACTCGTGGAGATCTTTAACGATGCGCTGATCGAAGGTAAAAAAAGATTAGATAAGCTCTATATTGCATTGAAGGAGTTTATTCCCGAGAAAATAGATGAACAAGTAACTATGGATCTCAACATTAGAGGTATTTCATTAGAGAAAACACCAATGGAGATATTCAAGGAACTAGTTAGCTATTACCAGAGGTAGTTATGATTTTTATTAATTTAATTTATTTATAAACTACGCGGGGAGCTTAATGAGCAGTTATATCGATATTGATGAATTTAAACGTGTTGACTTGAGAGTTGGGCATGTAAAGACAGCTGAGAAAATACCTGGAAGTGAGAAATTAGTTAAACTCATAGTAGATTTAGGTGATCTCGGAGAGAGACAGATCATAGCTGGCTTAGCGAAATGGTATAAACCAGAGGATTTTATTGGAAAAAATATAGTTGTTGTGGTAAACATAAAACCAAGAAAGCTAATGGGATACGAAAGTCAGGGAATGCTCCTTGCTACAGATACTGATCCACCCATCTTAATCATTGCTGAGAAGGCAGTTAAGCCTGGATCGCGTTTAATATAGCACTGTACTGCTTTTTCTTTTCTAAATACTTCTTATACCATATCATTTTACTCAATGCATTCACAGCTCTTTCGGGGGATGGATATGATGGAATATTGCGTCTATTTAGATACGTCATGGCATCGTATGTATCTTGTCCTCCTACGAATGAAACTAGTGTTGTTTTTTCTACTTTATGTTCTTCATAGAAATCCACAATAGCCTTTGATAACTCCTTTGGATCTAGGACAGCTGTTCTACAATATAGTATAACAATATTATCTATCTCGGGTGATTCAACAGCTATTTTCAAGGCATGCAAGTAATTATCCACACCGGCTTGACCCGTTAGATCAACGGGATTCTTTGGACTTCCAAACCATGGCATTGCCTGTCTAAAGGCATTCATAAGTTCTGTGCTGGGCTCTACTAGCTTTACACCAGTTATCTCAGAGGCGTCTGTTGCTAAGACTCCTACTCCACCTCCATTAGTGATAATTACTGTATTCTCTCCCTTAGGTAATGGTTGCTGCGCAAAAGCTCTTGCGACATCGAACATTTCTTCAACTGTAAATGTCCTTATTACGCCTGCTTGTTTAAGTGCAGCATCATATAGTGCATCACTACCTGCTAGACTACCCGTGTGGCTTGCTACGGCTTTCATTCCTCTACTTGTTCTACCTGCTTTGATAACAACGACTGGCTTCTTCAATGTAACCTGGGACATTTTCATGACGAAATCGACACCTCTACCCGGCTTGATCCCCTCTAGGTAGATTGCTATTACTCTCGTATTAGGGTCATCTGCCAGCAGCGTTGAAAGCTCTGCAACATCTATATCCGCCATATTCCCTACACTGAATAATGCGGATAAGCCAATCTCGTTCATTATAGTCCATCCCATCAATGCAATACCAAGAGCACCGCTTTGCGATATCAATGCAATGTTTCCCTTCTCTATCTCTAGAGGTCCAAACGTTGCGTTAATGTTGCTAGGTGTATACGCGTATCCAAAAATGTTCGGTCCTAGTATTCTGACTCCATATTCTCTAGCTATTTTAACTATCTTATCCTCGAGCTCGATGTTTCCAACTTCGGAGAAACCAGATGTTATGACGACAGCGACTTTTACTCCTTTTTTTCCACATTCTTCTATAATCCTGGGAACCTCCTGTGCTGGGACAGCCACCACAGCTACATCTAATTCCTCGGGGACGCTTAATATGCTTGGATATGCCCTGTATCCGAGTATTTCATCGGCGTGTGGATTAATAGGATATATCTTGCCTGTATATCCGTATGCTATGATATTTCTCAATATGACATATCCTATTTTCCCAGGTGTTCTACTTGCTCCAACAATCGCTATACTTCTTGGATTTAGTAAGGGGGTAAGCATACTCATCCCTTGTTAAATCATGATAAAAATCTAATTTATAAAACAAATCCTAGTATTAAACAAAAAAGCGATCAATAAATGAGTTAACTACATCAGCAAGTCTAGGTGTGCGTGCTTCAATTGAATTACCGGTTGCATCAATTAATCCTATATAGTCTCTTTGGACACTACCAGGGGAGAAGGTTCTTTCATCTATACATGGATATTCGCATCCACCTATCACAGTTAAGCGAGCGCTTAATCGATCAATTAGCAAGTCCACAATGTCTGAGCATTTATTGCAACATGTATATTTTAATCCTGGAAGACTAGATACCAATATATCTACCTTGATATGTTCCGTTATTTGTGGATGACAACCAGGGAATCCATACCCGTATAATACTATCTCCCCGATTTTAACGGTTTTACACTCTATTAATCCGTTAATCCTTCTGAGCTCGCTTGCTAATGCAGCATTATCATATCTTCCTAAGACACCCAACACCCTAAGTCCACAATGTTGAACAAGCCACTTCAATATACTTGGTGAAACAGTATCACCTAGTAAAATGAGTGTATCAGACCTAGTTATCTTAGCGGATATACATATCATACGAGCTAAGTGCTTAGATCCTAGCAATCCATGTGCAAACATGAGTTTACTCACTACATGGTCACCCCCCAATATAGTATTTCATATATCCCTGGTGCTCCACACCCCCAATCATTAATCTACAAAGATTCTCATGATCATCGCATTGAAGAAGACCACTTACCTCGAACAATCCTCCTTCATACAGTCCTGGAATGTAAAGAGCCTCGAAACTGAGGACTTCTACAACGTCGTACGGAACATGGCAATTAGACTCCAGCACACGATACTTTAAAACCCGAGACTTGGAAGGGTAATTCAATGCATAGATACCTCCTTCTAATTCGACAATTAGTTTACTAACACCAACCGTTCTATATGAAGGAAGTAACATAACATCTCTATAAATGCCGTCATTATATATCAAAGAATACTCTTTTTCTTTGAAAATACCTCTCCGCCAGTTCCTATAAAACTTTGATATATCACTAGGTGATAAACCAGTGTAGTTAGCTAAGTTCGCACACCATTTTTTAAACCTATCACCAGATAATGGTTTGAAAAGATACGGGTTGCTTTGAACATATTCAATGACTTCTCTAGAATTAGCAAATCCATATACTACGAAGTCGATGTCACTATAGGTTACACTGTGTATACGTGGGAGTAGAGAACCTGTTATACCGGGCAGGACATTTGTATTAATTATTATGTTCTCTAGAAGTTCAAGCGAAATTCTCTCGAGAGCGTCTCTGATGGAACTCAGTAATCCCCTAGATCTCTCCACGGGGTTATATATTTTCAGTATTGAACTATTAGGTATACATGGAACAGCGTTATCAAAAAATGGTATGTAAATATGTTGGCTTGTATACTTCCTAACAATGGATGGTGAGTATTTATTCACTAATCGTTCATAGCAAGTGCTTCTACGACACCATGGAGTTTCTCGATTCGTTGCACTATACTTTAAATACCCTATTATACAATAACTTGTATGCCAATTACCGACTACGACTCCAAGAGAGCTGTCCTTTAATTCAATATAGTAATGGTCTAATGGAGATAAATCTTCCAACTCTAAATTCCTCGTTAAATAGGAGTAGGCTCTGGTATTTCTCTTAATTGCTCTAATACGTATTCTCTTATCTCTTCAAGTGATGGTGGATTTACCAATAACTTCCCGTCCTCTATATATTTTATTAGTAATGGTCTATAATTGTTAGGGATTTCAGCAGGTTTATCTAGTAGGGTTATGATGTCATTTAATCCAGGTCTACACCGATATACTTGCTTAGCTCCAGGTAGTTTTCCACGCTTTGTTATTGGTTTCCATCGATTGTCTTCATATATCTCTACGATGTCAGCACTTATATCAATACTTGGTGGCATTGATATACTTGTCCCAACGCCGAAGGCGTCTACTACATCTCGTAGTTCTACGATTTCTCTCTCATCTACACCACCGCTGACGATGATCTTTACATATTTATATCCATGGATATCGAGAGTCCACCTAACCTCTTCAACTATGTGTCTCATGTTTCCACGTCTGCTGCTTGGTGTATCTAGTCTAACACCATAAAGTCTATCCTTTAAGAGATCAGCAGCCATTAGTGCCTCTATTCTTTCATCATAAAAGGTATCAACAAGCATTATTCTTGGGACATCCTTATCGACTACCTCGTCAAACGATTTCCAGGCCTGGACTTGATCACCGAAGGCTATTATAAGAGCATGAGGCATTGTGCCCTGGGGCTTTAATCCTAGGTACTTAACACTAGCGACACCAGATACAGCATCTGCACCCCCAATATATGCAGCTCTATCTGCCATGGGTGCTATTGCGGGGTGGATAGCCCTGATCCCGAAAAAGAGTATTTTCTTATCTCTTGCTAATTTCTTCACTCTAGCAGATTTTGTCGTTATACTGCTATAGTGTCGTAGAATACCAAGTATAGGTGTCTCATAGATAGCGAACTCGTCTAGGAAACCTTCTATGATCATCAATGGCTCTCCGGCTTTGAAGAAAGTGCCTTCTGGCATTGCATAAACAGTAACAGGTTTGTCTTTGAGTAGGTATAATACTTCCTCTAGACCAGTGAACACTGCCCATTCATAGCCCTTGGGTAATTTCATAACGTGATACTCCATTCTAACCATTCTACGTAGATTCTTGGCTTTTAACACGTTAACGGTGCGAGCAAAGTATATATCTGTAACTGTTCCATTTAATATATCCTCCTCTGATGCTATGTAAAATTTCATATCACTCACCTATTGCTAAGATATATACCTCACGGTATGGTCTAGGTCCATCCATCTCAAAGAAAAATATATTTTGCCATGTCCCTCTAACTACGTGTTTATTTACAATGGGAAAAATCCTCTCAGAACCAAAAAGAGCTGAGCCTATATGTGCATGAGCATTATCATCTATTTTATTATGCATCCACTTAGAACTACCAGGCTCTGTGAACTCCATTGTTTTCCTTATAATATCTTCCATTAAGCCCTTCTCCTTCTCATTAGTTATTATACAGGCTGTTGCATGCGGGGCGAAAACTAATACAATGCCGCTTGAAACACCAGATCTATCCACAACGCCTTCTACTTCTTTTGTTATATCGATTAATTGAAATCTCTCGGTTGTTTTTAATCTAAGAACCTCAGTGTGAACTTTTACCATTCTAGAACACCATGATAATCTATCTACAATTAATAAATATGGAAACTAGAGATATTAACCTATTTATTGATATAAACTCCAGGGATTTGATATGAGCTGGGATGAATGGTGGCGTCGTAGAAGAAGGTATTGGGATATAGATGATATGTTTTATGATATTGAGAAATTTATCGAGGATTTGATGAGGCAATTTAGAGATCTTGAAAGAAGATTCATGGAGGAATATAAGGAACTTAAACCCGATAAGATTAAAGAATATGAGAAAATAGAAGGTCCCTTTATATACGGATTCAGCATAACTATTGGTCCAGATGGTAAACCCGAGATAAAGGAATTTGGGAATGTGAGGAGGATAAGAGGCAAACCCAAGATAGTAGAGGAGAGAGAGCCGTTAGTTGATGTTTTTGAATCTGGAGACGAGGTTGTTGTCATAGCTGAACTCCCTGGTGTTGATAGAGACAAAATAGATGTAAAGGTATCAGAGGATGGCATGGCTTTAACGATAAATGCAAGTAATGAGAAAAGAAAGTATTATAAAGAAGTTGAGTTACCAGCAAAAGTAGACCCTGCATCAGCTAGGGCATCCTATAAGAATGGTGTTTTAGAAGTTAAGCTCAAGAAACATGGGAAAGGAGAGGAAAAAGGAATAAAGATAAAAATTGAATAACATGAACTATTAATCTTAGATACATTACAAGGAGATTTTCCTTGAGTATTGGTGTAATTAGCGATTCTCATGATAATTTACTAGCATTAAGAAATGTTCTAGA
>JAWAPI010000057.1:0-7800 GCA_038894495.1 Desulfurococcaceae archaeon | reverse complement strand
GTCAGGATTTATCAATCTTATGGATACATTAATTTTAAATCCTTATCGGTAATTTGAAAACCAACTGGTGTATGCTCCCTTGACGCTAGAAAAAAATAAGTCACAAGTTATAACATCATACGTAGCTGGCTTAACCGCGCTGGCAATTGTGTTAAAACTAAGATACTTTGAAATCCCATACCCTCCAGCACCATTTTTAAAGTATGATGTCTCCGGTGTTCCACTAGCATCTATAATGTTCTTAATGCCTAAATCAATAGTCCCAGCATTACTAATTTACTATATCATCCACGTAGCTCTCGGCGCCGATCTCATAGGAATGGCTATGAAGTGCTTAGCAGAGCTTTCAACTATTACACCATTAGTTATGCTCTATAGGAGACTTACACGTTACTCAAGGCAATTCCATGTACATATATTAGTGTCTATCTCTGTTATCTCACGAGTCATTACTATGTTAATTGCCAATATTATCGTGACGCCTCATTGGATGCTGATCGCTAGATGGGCATCAACATATGAGGAGGCTTTGCGAAAAACGTTCGCACTGATACCACATATAATATTATTCAACGCAACACTGGGCATAATAATATCACTAATATCTATAATGGTCTTTGATGTTTTAAAAAAGACAGGTTTAATGAGATGAATACATGTAGTCCAGCGATTACAATAAAAAATCTATTTTTTAAATATCCCAGCGGAGACTATGTTCTCCGAGATCTAAACTTAGTGGTAGATAAGGGAGAATCTATTCTCGTAATAGGTGACAGTGGATCTGGGAAATCGACGCTTGCTCGAATCCTCTCAAAAACAGCTATTACCATATATGAAGGCGAGATTTCAGGTTCCATAAAAATCTGTGGATCAGATCTTCTGGAGCTAGATGATGATGAACTACGTAAAATTGTGCATGTGATAGGGCAAAACCCATACGTTTATTTCACAGAGCCTCTTATAAGAGATGACTTATATGGTTATGCCCTAAGAATCCATTGCATGATTGACAAAGCTAACAGAGCTTTCAAAAAAGTCGTTGAAGCTACAAATATTCATCATTTACTAGATAAGTATTTCTACGAGATATCAGGCGGAGAAGCTAGAAGAGTATTAGTTTCAAAAGGCCTCATTGCGGACGCGCATTTAGTAATATTCGACGAGCCATTGATGTGGCTTGACGAGAGAGGTATAAATAGCTTTATCAAATTACTCGAGCTAATAAGAAGACTCGGTAAAAGTATTATTGTTTTCGAGCATAGATTCATGAGAATTCTAGATTTTGGATTTGATAAGATTTACATGATTGAGAATGGAAAACTTCATGATATCACCAATATGCTATTTAAGCTTATAAAGACAACAAATAGAGCCTCTATCCCACGAATAGAAAGTAGTAGAGTGCCCATGTCACATGTTATTCTAGACGCTAGGAAGATCCATTATAGAGTTAACGAGGAGATAATTTTAAAAGATGTAAATATAATAGTTCGAGGAAACGACAAGATACTAATATATGGTGAGAACGGCTCAGGTAAAACGACATTATTAAAAATACTAGCTGGATATATGAAGCCTACAAAAGGTTCCATAATTAAGAAAGCTCATGGGATTTATATACCACAGAATATACTATTGTTTTTTAATGAACCGACAGTCAAAGATGAAATTATAGAGTTATGTAAGTATAATAAACTGGGGAACAAATGCGTCGAAGAAGGCGTTGAGTTAGTGAGAGATCTGGGAATAAAAATTGATCAATCACCTTTTAACCTAAGTCATGGACAGATGGTTAAACTTGCTGTAGCATTAGCACACATAGCTAAAGCCGATTTAATCTTAATGGACGAACCGTTTTCCGGCATCACCTATCTCGATCGTGCTAAATTAATTGAGTATATAAGTAGGTCCAGTATTCCAATAGTAGTTACAACAAGTAACCTTGACGCAGTACATAGTGGTGTATGGTCAAGCATCTTGCATCTCGAAGATGGTATATTGAAAACACTTGAAAATCCAAGAGTAAGTTACACTCTTCAACAAGCGGCATTTATTTACGAGGTGATTAAAAATAGCCTCCGCCATTAGAGACTTTTCATATCTATTTGTTTATTCCAAGAAAGTAGAGGAATATAGCACTCTCGCTAGATTCGTGTTCTCTATTTCATTGTTAATCTTATCACTATATCCTATTCAACGTCCAACGTTAATTAAAGAGATCATTAAACTCACTATTTTGATTGTCATAGAGTTGCTTACATATTCAGGTTTCAGAGGGTTGAAAGGCACTATCAACGCACTTAGACTGATGATGTTTTTCATTTTTCTAGGAATCACTGTGTATTTTATTAGTATAATAATGGGGTGGGCTCCATTAAGTCCAGTCAACGTTCTTATCGGTTCACTGTATCTAATTGTGTTATTTATTGCTTTATCTATGTTTTTACAATTGATATCCGTGAAGGAGTGGAGATGGATACTCAGAAAGATTGGATTTAAAAACTACTCCTTGATGTTCACAATGGTATTATCCCAAATACCTGTCCTCATATTTTATGCATCCGAGGCCTTTACTACGACAAGACTCAAGTATGGGGCAAAGAAACTATATAAATTCGTTGTTCCTCTCATACTCTTGGCAATCACGACGTCGAGGAATACGCTTGAAGCATATACAATATATGGTGCTTCATCTGAATTAAAGCTATCACTCTATAGAAGAAAGGATTGGGCCCTATATGTAGTCTTAGCAATAAGCATAACAATGCTCTTATCATTCTCCATAATAACATAGGTCAGGCGGAGGTTCGAACATCATTGTTCAAACGCTGCAGGGCTTCATCATCCATTATATGTATGTTAGATAATTAATTAAATCTTTTAATAACGTTCTAAACCTTATAGAAATACTCGTGAGAACATTATGAGCCTATCGCACGAAGAGCTGGTTAGATACGATAGGCAGATTAAGTTAATTGGTAAAGAATCTCAGGAGAGACTAAGTAGATCAAAGGTTTTGATAGTAGGTATTGGGGGTCTAGGATCAGTGGTATCCCTGTATTTAACAGCTGCAGGTGTCGGTGAATTATTTATAGTGGACTCCGAGAGAGTCGAGTTGAGTAACCTAAATCGTCAAATTATATATACCACAAGGGACATTAATCGCTTAAAAGTAGAGGTTGCAGCTGGAAGACTTAAAGAGCTCAATCCACATGTTAATATCAGAGCATATCCAGCGCGAGCAAGCAAAGAGCTACTTGAAGAACTTTTAGAAAAAGTGGATTTAGCTATAGACTGCACAGATAATTGGGAAACCCGACTTATGTTGAACGACGTAGCTATCAAGCACAGAAAACCGTTTATACACGCTGGTGTTCATGGATTTCATGGTCAACTACTAGTAGTTGTTCCCGGAGTTACACCTTGTCTTAGATGTATTCTACCTGGTAAACCCGCTGATCAAGGGGAAATACCAGTTTTAGGGACAACCCCGGGAATCATAGGCTTACTACAGGCGACAGAGGCTATCAAGATCCTCACAGGAACAGGAACTCCATTGCTGAATAAACTTCTTATCTATGATGGGTTTCATACGAGGTTTCACGAAGTAATTGTTTATAGAAATCCAAGATGCCCCGCATGTAAAGGTTTGACGTAAAAAATATTTATTATGTTTTCTCCTTTATTAACCCGGATAGCAACTCTATACCTGTCTCGATGAGCTCCCTCGGGGCCATCGAGAAGTTTAGCCTCAAGGTATTTCTTCCTTCTCCATTACTATAAAACGGAGCACCTGGTATTGTTGCAATAGAGAGTCTATCCAATGCTTCCTCAGCTAAACTCCAGGCATCAATGTGCTCTTGTAACCATAGAAATATAAACATACCAGCAACTGGCCTTGTGTGTTTAACCCCATACATGTATTTTTCTATAGCATTCAACATTAGATCCCGTTTTTCCTTGTACGCTGAAACCGCTTTGTCCCTTATTTCACTAAATAGATTTCTCTTTAGAATATTGTATACTATAAACTGAGAGGGGACAGGAGCACACATATCGGCAGGACCCTTCGCCGCACTAAATACATGCGCAATCTCCTCGGGAAGAGTTAGCCATCCAACCCTTAGTCCTGTTCCAAGCACTTTACTAAAACTACCTACATATATTACCCTCTCCTCTCTGTCCAGCGATTTTATCGGTCTAACTTCAACTGGTTCATACAATAGGTGATTATAAGCTGCATCTTCAACTATTAGTAAATCATATGTACTCGCTATCTCTAGGAGATGTTTACGCCTTTCCATGTTCATTGTTATACCTGTTGGATTTTGTCCTGTGGGTATTGTATAGATTAATTTAATAATCTTTTTCTCCCCTTTAAGCTTCTTGATGTATTGTTCCAATATTTCGGTGTTGAGACCTTGATCATCCATTAGAATTCCCTGTATCTTAACTCCATATTGCTTCCATACCAACAATGTGTTAACGTAGGAGGGGTTCTCTGTAAGAACAATGTCGCCTGGTTCTAGTGTGAGTTTACCCAGTAGGTCAATTGCTTGGCTTCCACCAATGGTTATCAATATATTCTCTGGCTTTACTATGATTCCCTCGTATTCATACATGAAATTTGCAATCTCCTCTCTAAGCTCTGGAATACCCTCGGTGGGAGAATATATCACTGATCGCTTCTCGGTTTCAAAAACCTCTCTCGATATCTGTGCATATAGAGATCTAGGTATTATATCGGGGTCCGGGTCACCCGCTGCGAAGCTTATGACTCGGGTCTGGCGGGATTTTTGCGCGATCTTAGAGACCATTAGTCGAATAGGACTTGGCTCCACCATATTGACTCTGCTAGAAAGGAACTTTAAGTAATCAGGTTTAGTCATTTCAGTCCCCTTTTATATTAGTAGTTTTTATTTAATAAAAATTTTCGAAGACGCACCTATTGGACAATAGGATAATTTACGCCTCGTAAATCTCATCGATAAAGGTAGTGAACTTGTTTCTACCTATATGAGCTATGAAGCCTGTGGTTAACTTTGGAAACTCTCCTTCATATGCTTCTTTCTTATATGTATATGCAACTATTTCAGCTAATACTAAGACGTGATCACCTATTTTCTCTTTCCTGAGAACACGGCATTCAAGATTAGCAATAGCGTTTTTGATAATAGGTGTCTTTACTTTTAAACCAGGCTCGAATAATAGGCTTGTCTTAGCTAGTTTACCCGGTCCACGTTCGGATCCTGTGATCCAGACATCTCTAAGTATGTCTAACCCTGGAACACTCAACACAAATTCATTGTGTCTCTCAATTAATCCATACGAGTACCTAGTTGGAGCAACCGATATCGCTATGATAAAAGGGTCTACTGATACTATTGTAACCCAATCAATAGCCATCACATCTACTTCCTCTCCATACCGCCCTGTGACTAGAAGATATGTCCTCAATGGATATAGTAATCTGAATGCTGGAATCATGCAATCCCTTAACTAACTATAATCGATCTCTTATATATATTCACTAGGGTAGGGTTATCGGCGTGAATGTCGATGAGAACAACGTAACTATACTTATAATACCCGATCGCAGGACTATCACAATTGTAACCAACCCCAGCAGAATTATCCTGGACTATGCATATAGGAGGAGAGTTCTTCGGGAAAACACGGAAACGATACGAGGCCTCTCAGAATAGCTTTTAGGAAGCTACGGGAGAAGCACGTTAAAAGAGACCTAAAGACCAAACAAGGTACCACCTCCGTGGTTAAGGTAGCTAGTGTGGAGAATGCTGTTATTTTTATCGAGAAGCATCCCAAGAGGTTCCAGGATAGAGCAATAGAGAAGAATAAAGGAAAGTCGATGGATGCTCATGGGCTTAAGCAATCAGCCAATAGAAGCCTCCAGAAGCAGGTGGTAGAGAAAGAACTAGAACACGAAGTGAGAGTAGAGCTCGTAGATCCGAGAAACTCGTCTAAAAATGCCCGTTATGCGGCTCCAGCCTGTTTCCAATGACAGGCAATGCCCAAAGGAAAGGTTGAAGCCCTAAGTTTGTGAAGTGTGTGAGGTGGGGGTTCACCCACGATAAAGATGTAATTGGTGCATAGAACATAGCTCTATAACTATGTGTGAGCCCCATGGTGTTGGGCTTGAACGGTGCCCGTGACCCCCGTGGAGTGGCTAGTGGTCACAATGAACCGCGGTGCAGAAGGCGCAACCCATCCCTAGGAGCACCCACAGAGACCTAGGTCGGTGGACAGTACTAGCTAAGCCAAGCCACGATAACTAAGTTAATTCTTCGAATAGATCGCGCGCACATATCAGCCGTATTCTCTAGTAATGCATTTAGATCATGGACTAGTAGATGGAGAGCGTAAGGTTTGAGTCTATCACTAAATGTAAGTATCATAGCTCTATTTTCTAGTTCAATTGAATCAGCTAGTTCCTCGAGAGCAAGTATCTCTTTGAACAACAAGCTGACTCTACCATAATCGCCTTTAATAAGACTAGTAATAGCATCGGACAACTTACTAACGATCTCAGAGACTGTTTTGGATAGCTTTACAAGTCCTGCTCTAAGTTGCAAAGGTATCTCAAGAAAAGGTAGAATAGTGAACTCTCTCGAGGCCTCTTTAACCAAGTCTCCTACATCATCAAGCATATTGATTACATCTAATAATTCTTCCTTGAAGCCTGGATCTAGGCGAAGACTTACCATACTATCCTCTGCTAACGCTTTGTATTTTCCGCTTTCATTCAATAACCTAACTACATTGTAAAATGATGTCTGGGCATCACTTATCTTGACCTCATTTAGAAGCTTAACAGCCTCCGTGAAATGACTTGAGGCTTTTGTCACGAGATCAACATATCTCTCTAGGTTCTCCATTGTTTCCTTGGAGAGCACGTCCGAAAGCAGAAGTCTCAATGTATCACCATTCTAAGGATCTATAAATCAGTTTAATAAACAAGCTCCAATAAATAATTAACATGGTGTATATATGGAGGTAAAATTACCTGAACCAAGCAAGGACACTCCCTTATCACAATTGCTTCTACGTAGGAAAAGTATTAGGAGATACAAATCTGATGCTCTAACTCATTCAGAGCTATCTTGTATGCTATGGGCAACATATGGATTAGTTAATAGAAGGAGACATGTGGTGCCATCTGCCGGCGCTACTTATCCTGTTGAGATTTATGTTTTCATAAAAAATGTTATTGGTTTAAAGCAAGGCATATATAGGTATGATGAGGTCAAGCACTCTCTTATTCTGGTAAAAGAAGGCGATTTCTCAAGGGATCTTGCAAAGGCATGTTTAGATCAATCATGGGTTAGGGATGCACCAATTAACATAGTGATCGTAGCGAGATATGAGAAAACTACTAGCTGGTATGGTGACAGGGGATTGAGATATATACACTTCGAGGCCGGTCACATAGGGCAAAACATATACTTAGCCGCGACCGAGCTGGGTCTAGGAACCGTCGCCGTAGGAGCCTTTATTGATGAAAGCATTGCTGAATTAATTGGATTAGGCAAAGAATACATCGTCTTGTATGTGTTCCCAGTTGGTAAACCAGCCTAGGGCTTACTCGACTTAGGAGATAAAATGTGATAAGGAGAAGTGACAGTAATGGTAGCATATCTTCTTCTATGATATAATTTAATACTTCTTATATACACAACATAGTCTGGTTTTGTTAATGAGACTTGTCTATCGATTCCATTAGCTATTACTCTGATCGCGTCCATGGTGTGCGCGGGGAGCCTTGTCTCTCTCCAGTATAGT
>JAWAPI010000056.1:0-7945 GCA_038894495.1 Desulfurococcaceae archaeon | reverse complement strand
GATTGATCCCCATAACTACAAACCATGATCAAGCCTGTGCCGAAATCAGGATCTACTAGCTCATGGGTTAGAATAGGCATTGAATGACCATATAGCGGATTAATAGCTACTTTACCCTCTAAGTGAAGGAATCTAATATCACGTGGATTAAAAGCTAGTGCTTTACAAGCTCTTAGAAGCTCTGGTCTCGTAGTCGCGACTACTACATGATCCTCCGAGCTTAATATTGGAAACTTTATATAATAAAGATACGAGTCCTCCTCAATATACTCTAACTCTGCATCTGCTAGTGTTGTTTTACATCGCGGACACCAGTTCACTGGTCTCTCGGCTTCGTAGATTAATCCTTTTTTGTATAATTCTATGAAGGTAGCCTGCGTTATCTTTCTATACTCTTCGCTATCAGTTCCATTAGTCCAGTAATCAAAACTACAACCTAGTCTTCTCCATACATTAACTATCTCTTTCTCTGTTTCATCTAGGAATCTCTTGCAGAGCTCTAGAAATCTTGTTCTACCCTCAGGCGTCTTCGCAAATTCATATGCATTTATCTTAAAAGCTTTCTCGACTTGAACCTCTACGGGTAGTCCATTTCTATCCGCATAGAATGGAATGATTACATTATATCCTTTCATTCTAAAGTATCTTGCAATCATATCTATTTGTGCATAGTGAGCAGCCCCTCCTACATGCCATTTACCACTCGCATATGGTGGTGGAGTATCAATTGCGATGATCTCTCTTGGATCTTCGGAATTGTATTTAAACTCGTATAGTTTCTCTTCATCCCATTTTTTGTGTAACTCTATTTCTTTCTCGGGTGTCCATCGCGTCGATACTAGTTTTGGTTTAAACTCTGAAGTCATGTAAACTCCTCTTGCGTAAACTATTCTTAGATAATGATATTAGTTGAATTAAATACCTAACTAGTACCTGTATTCATCTGACCTCTCGCTACTAACCAAGAATACTTATATAGTTTCTCGATATCTAGGAAACCTGGTTTTCCACTTAAAATCCATTTTACATTAATAGTCTCGTCTCGCCCGGCTACTCTAACCCCTATAACAATTATTTTCTCAACGCGTTGATCAATGCCCGGTGAGAAGTTGTTTATCTCCTTGACCAGTAAACAGGTGTTTTCAATACATATCTCTCTTTGATCACTCTGATTCCACTGAGTAATATATACATCTACTGATACAATGAACTTTCCATCCTCTGGGAGGACAAGTACACGGTAGTAATTATCGAAGAAATATTCCTCTACTTTGTTTAGATCCGATTTATTCATTTCAATAACCCTATAGCTAAGATACTGGTTCATATATTATTTTCAGCTGATCTGCTAGTCTATATGCTTTATTTATCTCCTCGAAGCTAGGTCTCCTAGCGATATCTGGGTACTTATTTGGATACTTTGCAACAATATGTTCCGGTCTATACTGCTCCATTATGTTTACAAGAGCTCTAGGAGTATTAGTTGCGATCCACTCGAGTACCGGTCTTGTGCAGCATTCGAAGTGATTAGGTAAAACAAGGTGTCTTATGATTATATCGCTTGTATCATGCGCTCTCTTGATATTCCTAGTGGCGATCTCCCAGTAGTTTCTAACCTTGCTAAGTCTCCAGGCGCATTCATTATTACCATATTTTAGATCGGGTAACCAAATATCGATTACATCCTCGAGAAGTTTCATGGATTCCTCTGTCATGTACATATTGCTATTCCATAGCTGAGGAGTATTAACATCAAGGTACTTGAAGCTCTCAAATATAAACGGTAAATGAGGTGTTGGATCCCCACCAACATGATTAATATTTCTAGCTCCTTTTCTTCTCAGGTAGTATTGGACCGCTGCTAGTTCCTGCACTGTCAATCTCTCACCATCTCTAGGTCTAACCTGGCTTATATCGTAATTTTGACAAAAAACACATTTAAAGTTACAGCCTCCATAGAATATCGTACCGCTTGGAACAAGCGGAGCCTCCTCACCCATATGGTGAAAATAACTATGAACTATTATCTCCTTATCAACTGTGCATATGCCTGGCTTACCTTGAAGTCTTAGAGCACCACATTTTCTCTCACATATTCTACAAGGACTCATAAGTCTATACGCAATTGATATCTTAGCATCTAGGTAGCTATATCTAGGTTTCTCTAGTCTCTCAATAATCTTTATACCATCATTAGATATATCACCATAGAATTTTACAAACTCATTTGATGCCTTGTCATGTATTCTCCATAATTCACCTATTGATAAATCCCTGGAATACGGGTTTACATCTATCCCCATGTACTTCGCTGCGATAAACCTCGCTGGTTTCTCATTTTTCATTACACTATGGTAATGCGATAATCTTTCCTTGACAACAGGATCCTGCCATACTGTTATGGAGTCAGGCCTGATATTAATCAGCGTGATAAACCAGTCAACCAAGCCTTGGCCCTATTGAATCTCTTTGCAAAAGTGGTTATTAGATACCTATTGTATGCTGTAACCTATTATAAAACTCCTAGGTGCATTATCTCGGTGAGGTCTCTTACTATGTAATTAGCGTGCTTGCATGCAATACCACATGGTTCTACTGCAATTGACAATGGCACTGTTTCAAAAACCTCGATATCCCACTCGCTATCTCCAACATATATTATATTTCTTAATCCTATTTCATACTCCTCTGCGAGTTTCACTATTGTCTTCTTCTTTTCTTTCAAAGGAACTTTCTCTACACCGCCAGGTATTAACTCATCATTGATGAATACAAGTTCGTTACTGAAGCATATATCTATTCCTAGCTCCCTACATATTCTCTTCACTACTATGTCTACACCACTACTCACAACAGCTGGTAAATGACCTCTTTGCTTAATGTAATCAATCAATTGTTTAGCGGATCTACGAGGCTTTATATCTGCAAGCGCGTTTTCAACATCTATTCTCTTAATTGACCTCCCATAGCTATGTATCATTAACGCGATATCTATTTTCATCCAGTCTAAATATGAGATCAAACCTTTCCGGTATAGGTTAGCGAAGTACTCATTATCCTTGCTCCCAAAAAACTTGTGCAACCTTCCCCAACTACTCTTCTCCTCTGTGAGAACCCCTTCGCAATCAAATATTACTAGTTTTCTCTGCAATACTTCTCGCCTCTAATAGTATCCTTTTGATTCTTGAACCATCCATCTCTCCTTTAAACTTGAACTCTATTTTAAACCTCTGCTTCAGCAACGTGACCCTTAGCTCAACATCCTCGGAGGGAATGATACGTACTCCATTACCTAGCACTTCGATACGTGATTGACTAAATATATCCTTAGCAATGTTTACTACTTCCTCAACATTAATTCTTGGCTTCATAGAACTAGTTAATTCCTCGTGTTTTGGTTTCTCCCCGAGTACGTATTTATCCAAAAGTCTACTAATTGTTTCACGTATTTCTCTGTGTTCATTATATACTTCAGCTGTTTTCTCAAGGATCTCAATAATAACTTTAATAGCACCTATAGAGCTTATATAGCTGAGTAGCTCATCGAAATCCCTTGATCTAAAGTAGTTTATAAGGTTCAATACGTCCCCATTATAAACGCTGAACTGGTACTTCCCCTCCGCTGCAAATATCATTTTTCTTATCTCTAGCATATCTCTTGCAGTTATGCTTCTAGACTCTACATGCTTCTCCAAGATAGGGTTTACAATGTGTCTTAAAAAGTCTATTTTCAACTCTACTTGCACCAAAAAGTTTTTAAGTCATTAACTATATTTATAACGTTGATAATACCGGCGTGTTATACGTGTCTAGAAATAGCAACAAGAGACAAAATTGGAATCCATATATAAGTAGTATACAGAAATATAGCATATACCCCTCAATAAAAACCATGGAGGAAAAGAACCTAAAAGTAGGAGATATCATAACAATCGATATATATGATGTAGATGAAAAAGGAAATGGAGTAGTATCATATGGAGATAAGAAAATAGTAGTACCAAACGCTACAAGTGGTTCCAAGGTAAAAGTCAAAATAATAAAACTACAGGGAGATGTAGCGTTTGGACATGTCATTAAGGTATTGAGCGAGTCAAATACAGGTTACTGAGAAATACCATGAGAAAATATAAAAACCAATTCCAGTAATAACAAGGCTTGTTTACTTCTTGTATCCGATTTTTCTAAGAAACACCTTCCTATCCTGCTTGTCTTCCTCTGTCTCAACACCTAATGGAGTGTATCCATCTACTATTCCAATAATAGCTCTCCCTTGGTTAGTCTCAGCTACTAATACTTCTATCGGATTACCTGTTGCTACATATATTGATACAATCTCCTGAATGTTCTTAAGCTGATTTAGTATATTTATTGGATAAGCGTTCTTAATGAATAATACAAATGTGTGCCCAGCCCCTATCTTAAGCGCTGTTTCAATCGCTAGTTTTGTTAGCTCTTCGTCGTTTCCCTCATATCTAACTAATCTCTTACCGCTTGCCTCGTTAAATGCAAGACCGAATTTAATACCCGGGACACTTGTAACTAATACCTCGTAGACGTCTTCGACGGTTTTTATAAAGTGGCTTCTTCCAATTATTACATTAACAGACTCGGGTATTTTCACAGGAACTATCTCTATTTTGAACTCCATTTCCAATCCCTAATAAAGGATATTTTTCTAGAAAGACTATATTATCCTTGAACAAGTGGTGACATTGTTGAGAATTATAGCTAAAGTCTTGAAGTTACGTCAAAAATCTGAGGAAAATTCCCTTATTAGTGTTACAGGATACTATGTAGAGGAAGAGAATTGGAATACACATGAAATAGGAGAAGAGGTTACAAGCATTATAAACAAGCTGCTCGAAGTAGCCGCTGAGTATACAACGAAGGAGCGAGAAGAATCAATCATGGTTTTAACAGAAGTTGAAACAACTGGAATGCGAGTAATAATAGGGGAGAGTAATGGTATTGAGGCATCAACAGTCCTGGTTCCAAAGCCTTCGTATCTACGTAGAATACTTTTCTACAAGTGCGATCAACATGGAACATGTAAAACTATACATGAATTTAGACCAGGTTCTCAAATAATATTATATGAGGGCTCGTTGAACACGGCTAAAATAGATTTCGACTTCGCTATCTTAGAATGCGGGGAGTTCACAAGAGTATTATTTCCCCACGAGCTAGTACAACCCAAAGCAAAAACGCGGGAAACCCGGAGAAGAAAAAGAAGATCATCGAGGAGGAAGAAGAGAGCTAGAAAAAAGAAAATAAGGGAAAAACGTAGTAGAGCGTGATTTAAATGCCTATACATATTAGAGCTAAACAAGGAGATATAGCAAAGAAAATCATTGCTTGTGGAGATCCTGGAAGAGTCGAGCTATTATCTAAGTTGCTTGAAACCCCACGTGTAGTTAACACTCACAGAGGACTACTTACAATCACCGGTTACTATAAGAACATGGAGATCACTCTAGCTACTCACGGTATTGGAGCATCTAGTGCTGCAATAGTATTCGAAGAACTAAGACAACTTGGAGCTGAATATATTGTTAGACTTGGAACAACCGGAGGGATAAGGAAAGACACAGAAATAGGTGATGTAGTTGTAGCAACAGGAGCTGCTTATCCAATTGGTGGATGCGGATTAGCACAGTATATTCCAGGCATATGCGGAGCAACCGCGCCTGATACAGAGCTAACGTATAGGATAATTCGGGAACTAAAGGAAAATAATGTTTCATATAAATACGGACCAGTATTCTCCAGTGATGCTTTCTACTCGGAAGACCCTGGTTTTGCTGAGAAAATGAGCCACTATGGAATAGTAGCTGTTGAGATGGAGGCAGCTGTTCTATTTACACTTGGATGGATGAGAGGGTTCAAAACTGCTTGTGTATTAATTGTAAGCGATGTTCTGCATGGAGAAGAAGCACTTAGAAAACACCTTACAACCGAGGAGCTTGCAGATTTATTTCTTAAAGTTGGTAAGATTATATTAGATGTTTATTATAAGTATTAATAAGGTGAATATCGTATTGTGCCAAGTATTTATACTATTAGATTACATGATACTCTATCGAAAACAGAGAAAAACCTAGAGCCCGTCGAGCCTCAAGTAGTCAAAATGTATGTATGTGGACCCACAGTTTACGACTATACCCATTTAGGACATGGAAGAACATATGTCGTCTATGACTCCCTAAAAAGGTATCTTGCTTTAAGAGGATACAACGTTTTACATGTCATGAACATTACAGATATAGATGATAAGATCATAAAGAGAGCAAGAGATGAAAATAGACCCTGGCATGAAGTAGCCGAGGAGTATACAAAAGACTACCTAGATGTTTTAAGCAAGCTCGGTGTAAGCGTTGATCATCATCCCAGGGTGTCAGACCATATAAAGGAAATCATAGAGTTCATACAAGATCTCATAGACATGGGATACGCATATATTACTCCAAGTGGAAGCGTGTACTTTGAAGTAGACAAGTATGAGAATTACGGTGAGTTATCAGGTAGATTAGAAAAAGAGCTCTGGAGCCAGGAGCAAGAATTTCTAAGTGAGAAGAAGAGACCATACGACTTTGCACTATGGAAAGCAGCTAAACCAGGTGAACCATATTGGGAAAGCCCGTGGGGCAGGGGAAGACCTGGTTGGCATATAGAGTGCAGCGTAATGAGCTCAAGATATCTAAACAAAATATTTGATATACACGGAGGTGGAACCGATCTCATATTCCCACATCATGAAAACGAGAGAGCACAAAGCGAGGCTCGATTTAAGCATAGACCGTGGGTTTCTATATGGATGCACACCGGCTTAGTAATGGTTGGTAGCGATAAGATGAGTAAAAGCCTTGGAAATATCATTCCACTAAGAGAGGCCTTGAAGAAGTGGAATCCAGGAGTGCTTAGATTATGGTATCTACATGTCCATTATAGAAAACCTCTCTACGTATCGGATGAGGGAATCGAGCAAGCCGAGAAATTGCATAATAGGCTAATGACAGGGTATGAAGTGCTTAGAAAACTCATTGTAGAATCACGAGAACCACATTATCTCAACGATAGCGATATCAACATAGCAAGGACACTCATAGAATTAAACAATGAAATACACATGGCTTTAAGTAATGATTTCAATACTCCAAAAGCTATAGCAGCACTAAACGAAGTATTGTCAATAGTGTTTAGAGATCTCCAGTATAATCCTAAATACATGCTTATATCACTAGCGTTGAAATCTATTAAGACATTTAACTATGTTTTCAACGCATTCGAGGAGAAAGAAGCCATAAGTGAAACTGAGGCGTTACTAAACGATGTTATGAAAATATTGATCGATGTTAGAAAAGAACTGCGAAGAAGAGGATTTTACGACATATCTGATAATATAAGAAACGAGCTACTAAAGATAGGTGTTCAACTTATGGATAAAGGCCTTGAAACAACCTGGATAAAGCTTAAAAAATCCTAGAATACGATGATCCAAGATTCGGAACATTAGCTAGGCTTGGGAGGAGAGGTATATTGGTTGAGGCCATTAAAGAAGTAATACTAAGGACAGGTATTAATGAGGCTGGCGCGATAATAAGTTAGGATAACTAAATAATGGAAAGACAGGGAGCGATCAAAAAGACTGAGAGATATATTTAGCATTCCTAACATGATTAGAATAGAGATAATGGAGTAGATCATGAAGAGTGGCCAGAAATATTGCGAGTGTGTGTTGGTCGATTCCGAGGTGGTATGCAAGTTACCGTTTACCCTTCCCACATCGAAAGTCCGGGTAAAAAGGATTACTAGAGAGAACAACATAGAAGAAATTGAACCTGTCCCCTCTAGGAGCGAAGTATTGACAGTGAATGATTATATTGAGTGGCAGATTTCTTATGTCTTCAATAATAATCTAATTGAGTTTGGACTGATACTTAAG
>JAWAPI010000055.1:0-8141 GCA_038894495.1 Desulfurococcaceae archaeon | reverse complement strand
GCTGTCATAGAGCTGGGGCTCTTCCAGGCGTTAGAGAGGCGTTCCAAGCTATCGGTCTTGGAGGAGGGGAAATAGCATTCAGGCTACTAATGTTTGGCTCAATACTAATCTCATATAGTATACTTAGATTTATTCAGGAATACGAACTAAAGGTGATACGCTCATGATTCCTGCACCCATTATAGATCTGTTCATAGATAAAGTTTTACCGGCATTTGTAACATTTTACTTAGTCTCACTTGGTCACAGCATATCCGAGAAATCGGGTATTCTTAATTTAGCAATTGACGGTGTATTTTTTGCATCAACAGGAGCTGCTTTACTAGGAGCTGCTATACATGGAAATCCATTATATGGATTCATATATGCATATGCTATTGGAGCAATATTGGGTCTTTTCATGTCAACGGTGTTAACATTCTTCCCAGTAAGTCATGGAGCAGTTGGATTATCACTACAATTCCTAGGATATGGTGTTGGAATAATGCTAGGTTACTATATACGGATTAGGGTTGGTGTAGTGTACGCAATAGCATTTACGAGAGAAGAGATCATTGAGTTGTTCACTATAGGTCTGGTAATAGGTATTGCTATGTATTACTTAATAGAGAAGACGAAACTTGGAGCAGCCATAAAAGCTGTTGGAGAGAACCCGCATGCTGCAGCGGTGTTAGGTGTTAGAGTCTTAGTTACTAGAGTAATTGCTGGATTAATTGGATTTGGCCTTATTGGCATTGGTAGCTCAGTATTTATACTTTCCTGGATTAGAACATGGGATGCTAAGCTATACACGTTAGGTTATGGATGGCTTGCATTTGCAGCTGCGTTAGCTGCTGGTAGACATCCATTAATGCTTATTCCAATAGCATTGTTATTTGGAGGACTAACGTCCACGCAGACAGATATACAAGTATGGGCTAAAATACCCGCTGATGTTGCTAAATTGATTCCATTTCTAGCTGCCTTAACGTTAATGCTAACCTATAGTATGACACGATTAAGAAGGGTATTTGCATCTCCCTCTAGTCTAGGAAAACCATTCTTTAGTGAAGAAAAAAGTCTATAGATATATCTTGTATCATTAAGGATTGGGTGAACTTTTTGGTAGATATGTATTTGCGTGCAGGTTGGATAATAACGATGAATAATAACAGGGATATAATACGAGAGGGAGCTATAGCTATTGAAGATGGCTACATTGTGGACGTGGGTAAGCAGGAGGAGCTAGACAAGGATTACAAGAAACATGCAGATATATTGATAAACGCAGAGAGAGACATTGCAATACCCGGTTTAATCAATACACATGTTCACTTAGCTCAAGGGCTTCTCAGATCATGTGCTGATTACTTACCATTGATCGACTGGTTGAAAAATAGAGTGTGGCCATTACAAGGTAATTATATAGAACAAGAAGCACTTGCATCCGCAAAATTAGTTGTATTGGAACTAATAAAGACGGGAACAACTACTTTTCTGGAAACAGGACTTGTAGGTAGATATGGCCCAGACAATATAATTGAGATGATCCATAATAGCGGTATAAGAGCAGCAATAGCAAGACATGTAATGGATATGAAAGGTTATGCAACCGAGGAAAATATTATCCATGAAGGATTAGTGGAGCCCGGTGATACTAGCTTTAAAGACACTATTAGATTAATAAACAAATACCATGGATGGGATAATAAAATATGGATTTGGTTTGGTCCACGAACACCGGGGGCTGTTAGCATTGAGCTCTACAGAGAAATATCTCATAAAGCGAGCGAACTCAAAACTGGAATAACAATGCATCTCGCAGAGGTTCGGGAGGATGTTGAATACACGCAGAAGAATTTTGGTAAGAAACCAGTTGAATTCGCACATTGGATTGGATTAACAGGAAGAAATGTAGTCCTGGTTCACGTTGTCTGGGTTGATGACGATGAGATCAAGTTATTAGCACAGACCAGCACTAATGTAAGCCATAATCCATCGAGTAATATGAAACTTGCAAGTGGAGCAGCTAAGATCATCGAGATGCTTAAAGAAGGGGTAAATATAACACTTGGAACAGATGGAGGGCCCAGTAATAACACTTACGACTTAATAAGAGAGATGAAACATGCAGCACTACTTCAGACTTTGAGAACACTAAAAGCTGATGCTATTAGAGCTGAAGATATATTAGAGATGGCAACTATACGTGGTGCAAGGGCTTTAATGATCGATCACCTAGTAGGTAGCATCGAGAAAGGGAAGAGAGCCGATATTATAGTCATAGATTACTGGCAACCTCATCTACATCCGTTAAATAATCCGGTCTCGCACTTAGTATATGCCGCGTCGGGACATGATGTTAAACATAGTGTAATTGATGGCGAACTAATCATGTTCAATAGACATGTATTAACGATGAGTGAAAGAGAAGTCATCGAAGAGGCTGAGAGATCAGCTATGAGTCTATATGAAAGATCTAATATTTGCAAAAATCCAGATCTAAGATGGCGAATCATCTGAGAGAAAGATTTTTAAGAATAAACTATATTCAATTTTTATAAATAGATGGGTGTTTCATTGTCTCTGTTCTTTAAAAAATATGAAATCGAAGAACGCGTATCTCTAATTGAAACAGCTCTTGGACATAGATCAGCTGACTTAGTTCTGAGCAATGCTAACCTTGTAGATGTTAACCGTGGAGAGATCTTAGAGGGAGTTGCGATTTTAATTAAGGGGAAAAGAATTGCCGGAGTTATTAAATCAAATGATGTAGCTAGATTTAAAGGACCTGAAACCGTAGTTATAGATGTAAGAAACGCATACATTATGCCTGGATTTATTGATCTACATATTCATATCGAGTCTAGTTTACTGGATCCTGTTGGTTTCTCGAAAATAGTTCTTAAACATGGAACTACTACTGTTGTAGCTGACCCTCATGAGATCGTTAATGTCCTAGGCTTAAGAGGATTCAGATTGTTCGCAGATGTGTCCATGAAAACACCATTGAAGATACTCCTCGAGATACCTAGCTGTGTCCCCCCAACAAACCCCGAGATGGGTTTAGAGACAGTGCCTAATATTATGATAGTTGAGCATATCAAGGAGGCAGCGTCATATCCAAATATAATTGGATTAGGCGAAGTAATGGACTTTATAAGTGTATTGAACAGAAATAGAGAGTTGATCGAGAAGATCAATGTTGCATACAGGAATCAACTTCTCGTTGATGGTCACGCCCCCTTGCTTACCGGTTATGAGTTAAATGCCTACATAGCATCTGGGATAATGAGTGACCATGAGTCAACAGATATAGATGAAGCAATCGAAAAAACAGCTAGAGGTATGTATCTCTACATTAGACAGGGAAGTGCCTGGCAAGATCTGCCATCACTTATAGATATTGTTAAAAAGAATGATTGCAAGCTGTGTGCATTTGTCAGCGATGACGTAAATGTATTGGACTTGTTTAATAAAGGACATATGGATAGAATAATCAATCAAGCAATAGAGCTAGGTCTAGATCCTGTTAAAGCAATTCAATACGCCACGATTAATCCAGCACTAAGGCTTCACCTTGAGGATCATATTGGAATTATAGGCCCAGGAAGACTTGGCGATGTAGTGATTTCAAGTAAGCTAAGTCGAATTGAACCAAGAATGGTATTAGCGAATGGCGAGATTATATATTACGAAGGAGAATTCATGAAAAACCTTGAACCATACATTTACCCTGACTATGCCCTAAATACCGTTAAATTAGAAATTGAAAAGCTCAATAACACTGATCTCCAGCTCAAAGTCTCCAAGGAGATCGATGAAATAAAAGTCAACGTTATCGAGGTTAAGCCAGGATCAACCCTTACAAAGCATGTTATTGAGAAATTACGAGTAATTAATGGAATTATTCAAGTGGACTATGACAGAGACATAATGTATGTTGGTGTTATCGATAGACACACTGGAAAAGGGGGTTTTAGCGTAGGTTTTATTAAAGGATTAGCTTTTAAAGCAAGCGCAATTGCTCAAACAATTGCTCATGATACCCATAACTTGATCTTTGCTGGTTGGAATATTGAAAACATAAAGCTAGCCATAAAGAGGTTAGTTGAAATACAAGGAGGAGTCGTAATTGTTGATCATGGAGATATCCTCGCTGAAATACCTCTAAAGCTTGCTGGACTAATGAGCATTGAACAGCCCGAGATAGTTTACGAAAAATACAACGATATGATTGAAAAACTATATAAAACAAGCGTAGAGGTCGAGGCATTCTTTATGACACTATCATTGGTTTCATTGCCGGTTATCCCTGAGCTACGTATAACAGACAAGGGCTTAATAAATGTCCGCGATGGCAAGATCATATCTGTTATTGCTAGTTAAAACACAAGATAAATATATAAGTCATCAATCATGATGAATAAACGAACCCGGTGAAAAGATGCGTTCAAAAGTAGATATCCTTATTTCAAATGGGTTAATCGTGACAATGAATCCTCGAAGAGACGTTATCGAGGGAGGTTATGTCGCGATAAGCGATAACGAGATCACAGATGTTGGTATCGGTGATGGACTCGACAAATATCAAGCCGAAGTAAGAATAAATGCAAGAAAATGCATTGTGATTCCAGGATTACAGTGCGCTCACACGCATTTTTATGGTTTACTACTCACAGGTAGTCCTTGGTTCTCTAAGATAGAGCCCCCCACTGATTTTCAACAAAACTTACAGAGAATATGGTGGGCTCTAGATGTCTTATTAAGTTATGATGAAGCTTACGCATCTGCTCTCATAGGCTCTATACTATTTGCCAAGTCTGGAGTAACAAATTTCTTCGATAACATTAGTAGTCCGAACACCATTCAAGGAATCCTTGACTATGTGGAGAAAGGCGTTAACGAGATTGGTTTAAGAGGGTTTATTTCATTTGAGGCAACACAAAGAAGAAGTGATCAAGAAGGTTTTGAGGGTTTAAGAGAAAACGAGAGATTCATACTGAAAAACAACAATGATACGTCTAAATTAGTTAAAGGAGCTATTTATGTTCACTCAAGCTTCACTGTAAAAGATGAACTATTAACTAAGGCCAAGGAGTTGTCTAAAAAGCATCGGTCACCTGTTGCGATCCACGTAGAGGAGGGACTAGTAGATGTCTACCACAACATAGAGAGATATGGAATTAGGCCAGTAGAAAGATTGAAAAAAATAGGTTTTCTAGATGAATACACTCACTTAGTCCACGTAGTCCATGCCACAAACGAGGAATTAAACATTATAAGAGCAAGTGGCGCGCACGTTGCACACAACCCGCTTAGCAATATGTTAAATGCAGTAGGTGTAGCCAAGATACCCGAGATGATTGAAATGGGTATTAACATAGGGATAGGTAACGACGGTTATGTTTTTGACCAGTTTGAAAATATGAGAGCAACTTATTTACTACATAAGCTCTGGAGACATGACCCAAGACCACTAAGCCCAATGCAGGTATTTGAGATGTCAACCATTAACGTTGCACGAATGTTCCACCAGGATAAATATTTAGGTTCAATAGAGCCAGGTAAACTAGCTGACATAACTATACTAAAGCCAAGGGCTCCTAATACACCTGTTAATTCTTTAACAGTATATGCTCATTTAATTAATACAATGAGTAGCAGAGATGTAGATACTGTTATAGTAAATGGAAAACCCATATTAGAAAACAATAGGTTTGTTAACAAAAATGAGGAGAAAACTATTGAATATGTCCACAGAGTTGTCGAGAGGTTATGGGATAGACTACTCGCCGATGGTATTTATCAACTTGACTATGTGAAATAGTTTCAACCACCCATCTCCGGAGTAATTAAGACTATTCGATCATCTTCTTTTATTTCATAATCTGGGTCATCGATGGGGTTCCCATTAATGTATACTACGAATATGTAATGTCCTTTAAAGTACCTCTCTGCTAAAGATGGATTTGTTTTTTCACCTAGTTTTACTATTAAGTCTCTTAGTCTAGCGCCTGACGGTAGATCTAGTTCGATGTAGTTTCTACCGATTATATCAGAGGCTCTTCCTAATATTATTACTTTGATCTTCAATTTCTTTCCCCGCTATCCCAATGTTACTTACTAGATTTAGGTCATAAAGAATCTTCGCTTTTTATTCAGTGATTAATCAAATCGCTGATATAGTAAATGGATAGTTTCCTAACTCTTAGTATTTCTCTAGAGTGGATTGTAGAAGAGGAACAAGACAACCTTGTAATTAATGAGAGCCTATATTTCAAGTTCATGAAAATCCCAATGTTACAGGTGAAAACTCATATTAAAACATCGAGTTATCTGATCCATATTACACATTATGTGTATAACTATTGAGATAGTTATTTGGCAGATCTCAAATGATCCATTGTTAAAAACCATTAAGTACATTTTGTGTATTAAATAAGAACTCGGAAATCTCGCGAGAACTCCTAGACAATTCCTCTAGGATATGCGCTCTTTTCACAGAAATTTCCTGATTAGTCAATGGATATTGATCTTTCATAATCAATAAATTAAGCCAATATAAATATCATAAGTATCATGTTTATACAGAACAATGAAATATATACTGTTGATATTTATTATGACTACTATCTATATACTCACCATGTATAAAGTATAAGTAAAAGGGTGATTTAAATCGCCAATTGATAGACGAATCTACGAGCACCCTGTATTGACATTCAATAGAGGTAAAAAGGTTGTATTCTACTTCGAAGATAGTCTCGTAGAGGCTTACGAAGGTGAAAGTATTGCTATAGCTTTGTATGCTATTGGAATAGATGTATTCTCCTGGAGTAGAAGGCTCAATAGGCCTAGAGGACCTTTCTGCATGATAGGTAAATGCAGTAGCTGTTTCATGATAGTGAACCATGTTCCCAACTCCAGGACTTGTAGATTTCCTGTAAGAAATGGCTTAAGAGTAGTTAGGCAGAAAGGTCTATCTGCTCCTAGCCTCGTTGAGTCAACAGATGAGAATGTAGAGCAAGAGGAGCTGAACCCAGATGTATTGATTATAGGTGGAGGGCCTGCTGGCTTAGAAGCTGCGTTGGTTTTATCCAAGTACGATCTCGATATTTTGATCGTTGATGAACACTACAAACTTGGTGGGCAATTACTTAAACAAACACACAAGTTCTTTGGAAATGTTGAATTATTTGGTGGTTTACGCGGTTTTCAAATCGCGGAGGAATATGTAAAGAAACTCTCGTCAAGACCTAACATCAAGATGCTAACTAATACCAGTGTCTATGGAGTATTCAGAGACGGCATAGTAGGCGCGCTGGGTCTCGATAAGAATTATATTATAAGACCAAGAGCGGTTATTGCCTCTACTGGTGCTCAGGAGAGATTACTAGAATTCCCAAATAACGATCTACCTGGAGTTATAGGTGCAGGAGGTGCACAAACTATAATGAACGAGTTTGGTGTGAAGCCTGGTGATAAAGCGTTAGTCATAGGGTCTGGAAATGTTGGATTAATAGTATCATATCAACTTCTACAGGCCGGCGTTGATGTAAAGGGAGTAGTTGAAATACTAGATGAAATAGGCGGATGGTTTGTTCATGCAGCTAAGATTAGAAGATATGGAATACCCATATATACAAGACACACGTTGAAATACGTAGAGGGAGATTATAAGGTAAGAAAAGCAGTTATATCTGCCGTAGATGAGAGATTTAACTTTATCCACGGAACCGAGAAAGAGTTTGATGTAGACCTTGTTCTACTAGCAATAGGCTTGGAACCAGACTCGAGAATTCATATACAGGCTGGTTGCGTAGCTAAATATGTGCCAGAGCTTGGTGGAATAGTGCCAATAAGAACGAGAGATCTGGAGACAAGTGTTCCAAACCTTTACGTAGCTGGGGACGCGTCCGGCATCGAGGAGGCAACAACGGCTATATTGGAAGGTAGAGTTGCAGGGCTCTCAATAGCGACAAAACTGTGCGAGAAGAATAATGTGGAGAGTCACTATAGCGATATTGAAAAAATCTTGAAATTTCTATGGGAGGAATATAGGATGTCACCTCTCCTCCAAAGAGCAAGAAGAGGTAAAGAATCAGTAACTGTATCAAGAGAAGAGCTCGAAGAGCTCCGAAGAAAGTACCCGCCTTTAA
>JAWAPI010000054.1:0-8184 GCA_038894495.1 Desulfurococcaceae archaeon | reverse complement strand
TCAGATTAAAAGCTGCGTTGTATGTAAATGTAGCTCTTCAAGGTGGGCAAGTTAAGAAGGCAAAGATAATAGATGTGATCGAGACACCTGAAAACCCGCAGAACTCCAAGTTTAAAATAATATCAAAAGGATCTATTGTAAAAACAGATCTTGGCATAGTAAAAATCACATCGAGACCGGGTCAATCCGGTGTATTGAATGGTGTGCTAATCCAGAAGAGTTAGCCTCTGTGATTTCATGAGTAGAGAATATCGTGATCATCGAATAGTAATATACCCAATATACTTTGACCGAGGAGCATCGCGTAAAAAAGGACGTAGAGTTCCTTTGAAAATAGCTGTGAATAATCCTACCTTGGAGAAGATCATGGAAGCATGCAATAGACTTGGATTAAACCCCCGGATAGAACCTGATAAGACATATCCACGTAGTTTTATCCCTAAAGGGAGGATAATTATAGATAAACATGGAAGTAAGTTGAGAACAATTTATCTAATAGCATCAGTTCTCAGGGAAATCGAAAAATAGATCTGCTCTAATAAAAGTGTTATTTAATATTCTTGCCACTAGTAGATAGCTCTTCTTATGATCTAATTGATCATTATATCGCTCATCTATTGCTTATATGTTAAATTAATAAGTTTATTACTGGATCTTTGTAGTAATCAAGTAAATTCATATATATCTCACTTTAACCTCTCTACTTAGGGAACTCCGACTTATATCTTAAATGAGTGATTAAAGTAATACCACTATGTATTTTGGTGCACTCACCATGAGATTACTAGGTATAGCAGAAAACTGGATCAAAGATGGGTATCTCTTAGTCAAGCCAAGTATTGGTAGGCCATTGTCCCTTCTAGGTGCAATAATTCACGATTCAAATGGACATAGAATTGGACGAGTAGTAGATATCATTGGACGAGTAAATGACCCTAGAATTGTTGTAAAACTTGACTATAGAGAACTCGGAGAATTAATTGCGATTAGGAAAGACCCTGTCTACTATTCTATTCAGCGTAAGGAGATGAAGAGATAAAAGGTATCTCCCATGGATTGCCCTTATTGTGGAAAAAGCAGTGTATTATTTGATAATAACTTGCAAATCTATGTCTGTTCTTCCTGTGGTATAGTAGTAGATGAAAGACCTATATATCAAGGCCATGAAGGCTTTGAAAAAGAGGGATACATAGCTAGATATAGTGGTGCATTCACACACAGAGTTCACGACCATGGTGTTGGTGGAACAGAGATTTCTGGTAATCTACGTAGACATATCAAGCAAGGAAGATGCTGGGTTGCAAGAAACTTAGATGCAAGAGTAGATAAGGAGGACAAGAAACTAGTAAAGGCATTGAAGGAACTTAATGCTTTAATAAAGCAAGTTAAGCCACCGAGATCCGTTGGAGAGACAGCTGCTGAGATTCTCCAAAGAGTTATGAAAAACATGAATGTAAAAGACCAAACCTTGAAACGCATAGTCATAGCATCGCTATACCTAGCTTATAAAGTATGTAATATGCCTCGACCAGTCAAGATATTTGCAAAAGAACTGGGAATAAAAGAGAGTGATCTATGGGAGGGTATTAGAAAAATACGTGAAGTATACAGTGATGTAAAAGTATCTCCCGAGGTGTTCGAGCCTAGATACTATGTAAACTACATTGTTTCACAATTAGATCTCCCCCCAGAAGTAGCTGCGTTAGCTAGTGAATTCCTAGCTAATCTAAGAGAAAATAATATCATAAGTGGCAAAAACCCCGCAAGCATGGCTGCAGCAGCTGTATACTTAGCAGGTATATTGACAACAAATAGAAGAAACCAGATCGAGGTTGGCAAGGTAATCGGACAAACCGATGTAGCTATTAGAAGTTCATATGATGTTTTAATTAGAAACCTAGATGTAGATGTCATTCTCTAGTTTTCTCCTTGTAATGTCTTGTAAGCATTAAATAGTAACTCGCACTCCACTGTGCAATACTCGTTATTGTAAAGGATATATTCCTTTATTACATACAATATAATAGCGGTGTATGATAATATGACACCAACGCTAAACAAGCATGACATAACATTACTAAAATGGCTTGGCAGGCTGAACAAACCTGTCTACCAAAGTGACATACCAAGAATAACTGGTTTAGACATGAAAATAGTGACAAAGTCTATTTACAAGCTAGAGAAGATCAATCTCGTTAAGAGAAGGCCAGCCGTTCACAATAAGCGTCGAACATATATAGTCACAGTAGATACGAATAAAGTTGTAAAAACGCTCGAAGAACACGGCGAGACTTTATTAACACTATCTGAGGTATTCAAAGAAATCTCCGATGTCCCCTGTATTACATGCCCATATATATTCAAGTGCTATGAAGGGGGATTCTATGATCCTCTATATTGTCAAATGCTATCAAACTTTATTTTCAAAGGAAATAGTCGAAGAACTAAGTGAAGAATAGGTATAATTATCACTATTATTAAATATTCACATGGGATGACTATCGGAAGAGCCCCCGACTGATCATGATGATGTATCCGGGCGCTTGAGACCCGTATACCTCGGGGCTATTACATTGTTTCTGTGTAAATCTATTATCTTCCAAGCAATCTCCTCTTGCTTGATCCAGCTACCATAGCCTTTTCCAGCTCCCACTAATCGTGAGAGCTCCCTTATGATCTCTCGTGGAACTTTAGAAGGAGACCTCATCCCAAAAGGTGATCCAGGTAAGGGTATATAATGATGTAAATGAACTCTCCCACCTTTTCTAATCACTTCCCGCGCTAGTTTAAGAGTTTCTAACATGTCTTCGCGAGATTCCTCAGGGAATCCGATAATTAAATCAACCTCCGGGATAAAGCCATGGTTTACAAGCGTATCTACGGCATTGAACACTTCTTCAACGTTATGTTTTCTATTTATTCTCTTTAGTATATTTTCACTCCCTGATTGTGCCCCTATTATAATAGACTTGTTAGTGACATATTTCTTTAATACTTTAACGGCTTCTACCGTTACATATTCAGGTCTGATTTCGCTGGGAAAAGATCCCATGAATAATCTACCTTGGTATCTCTTCGCTAAATCACTGATCCTTGATAGTAGATCATCTATCAGGTCTACGTAGGGTCCTTTGTCACGATCTATGCCATATGCCAAACTATTAGGTGATATAAATCTCAAATCCCTGATCCCGTTTCTAAGAAGTTGATCAACGTAGAACAGTATCTTATCAATACTTCTATGTCTATAGGTAAATCCATGAATATAAGAGACTTGGCAATAAAAGCAACCATATGGACAGCCCCTGGTTATCTCAATTGGATTGAAAATACCTCTCCAGTATGGGAATGGATCATAGTGATCTAATTTAATAAAACCCCTCTTACCCGAGAAGTAAAACTTCTCTCTATCTATGTATCCAACACCCTTTACTTTGCTGGGATCCATGTTGTCACGTAATGAAACCATGAATTCTCTTATTGATTCCTCTGCCTCTCCTATGAATACATAGTCGAATCCCAGATACCTAAGTGTTCCCAGGGGGTCTCCAGAGGCGTGGGGCCCCCCAGCAATAACTATGTATCTTTGTTTTTTCAACTCTCTCACTGCACTTTGTAAGCTTAAATAGTAATCGTTTTCAACGAGTCTAGTTGTTAATAAACTAAAGGCTACAATACCTTTCACTGAGTTGAACTTAGCCCTGAGATATCTTGATAAATCTAGTAACTCATCTATGTTTCTAGCTAGGTGTATTCTTGTATCCTCTATTTTATCTATAGAGGCAATCAAAGCATTAATACTATAGCGTGTGTATTTATCGTAGTAGAAGATAATGTTTACATTCAACTCTCTCACCTTACCTGGTGTGAATATTTAAATCCTGCTTTTCCGATATTATTCATTGACTGTGCCTCGTAGGTGTGCTTAGCTTGAGGAACAATGCAAGTTTGAACTCCGAGGATATTCAAGAACTGTCTAGGAGAGTAAGACTTAGAATTCTGCACGAAGACGATGACATGGTTTTATTAACAGCACCTAATGATGATGAATTGATATCTATAGTCAAGGAGCTATTATCCTATAAGCCAATGAATCTCAAGGAAATCCATCAAATACTATCAGGTATAGCAAGTGAAGACAAAATCAGAAAAGCAATTAATACGCTACTAGAGAGTGGGCAGGTGCATATTAGTAACGACGGGAAATATATAGCAACCATGGTTTAGTCACTTAAGTAAGCCAAGGTTATATATTATCAACAATACATCATAAAAGTCCTTAGCAGTATACTCTACTCCATGTTTTTTTAACTCAATATTTCTCTCGGGGAAGGTGTTTATACCAATAAATATGCTTCCTGCTTTTTTACAACTAATATAGTCAGTGATATAGTCTCCCACACATAGAGATGCGTGATCCCCGAAAGCACCATATCTTTGCTTAGCGTGGTGAATCAACCTCGATTTATCAAATAGAAACTCCTCATGAAAACCCATAATCTCCAAATTAGACAATGTTAAAACTTCATCAATATATTCAGCAACACCATGATTAATAAGTTCTCTTTGAATATCCCAGCTAGGCCCCTCTCTACCTGAAATAACAACTACACTCACATTGAAATTCTTCATGATCACCAGGAACTCCCTAAGCCCTCTTCTTAGAATCGAGTGCTTAGACCTATAAAGCCTTCTAAATACTCTCCAGAAGGATTCTTGCTTAATAACTCCAGGTATCAAATCTGGTAGTCGGTTCTGGCGCAGGAGAAATATGAACTCATCATAAGGGATACATGTTAATCCATGTGTCGATAATGCTTGACAATAAGCCTCATAAAAATCGAAAGAGTTCTCAACAAGTGTCTCATCGTAATCTAATATAACTAGCTTAAGCTTTGGCATGTAAATCCCTCAGGTTTCGGGAGACTCTTCACCATTCTGGTTTCGGCAAAATCATCATCAGCTATAATCATAATATAGCTTTGCACCTATTATTAACTATGAATGTAGGTGTCTTATCGATGTCTATGCAAGTAGACATTGTTGAATGCTATATTAAGAATGAGTTAATTAAATGCAGTAGAGACGTGGAGATCGATCACGACAACAAGATTATTAAACTAAACACCGATACACCGTTGAGGTTAGTAGCGAGAACAAGCACTAATAAATCACTAATATGCACAGGGCAGGATTTCCAGGTTCATGTATGGGTCCCCGAGAAGTACATTTTATGGCACCTGCCCAAGGGGGTTAATTACTGTGTTTTATTCAACGATGTTTTCCTTGATCAATGCGATGATAAACTATATGTTATCTCCAGGAAACCCTATGGATGCAGTGATTTAACGCTATCAAATTGCGAGAGAGAACTCTATAGGTTTCTATCTATTAAACACACACCGTTATTCATTGTAGAACAAGAACTCAGCATACCTATCATTGATGCAGTGAATATGGTTATTCAAGGCAGCATGGAGGATTGCAATAGAAAGATTGCAATATTGTCGGTTACTAAGTAACAAGATAGGCCTCCGTGGTTAACCATGTTTGTTGATGCTCATCTACACTGTGCTGAGATAAATGACATAGATAAATACGTAAATAGCTCCAATTGGAAAATAGCGTGCGTCTCAGACGATATTGAATCATCACACCGTGTTCTTGAAATATCTAGAATTCACAGTGAAAAGATTATTCCTTGTGTTGGAGTGCATCCATGGGTTATACATGAACATAACTTGAAAATAGTCAGGTCTGCCCTAGATCGTGCCTTACTTGAGCACCAGATCATATGTCTAGGTGAAGTAGGACTTGATAAAAGATTTAAACCAGATACTTATCCTATACAGCTCGAGTTTTTCACATTGTTTTTAAATTATGCCAAGGAATACGATCTATCTATGAATCTCCATGCTGCAGGAGCTTGGAGAGAGGTGTTTGAACGTGTTTATCAATACGATATTCAAAAAGCTTATTTCCACTGGTATACTGGTCCACTTGATTTACTGAGTCAGATAGAGAGTATTGGATACTATGTAGGAATAAATCCCTCCTGGATTATACAGGATAAACATAGAGTAGTAATTGAGAAAACCAACATAGGATCAATCATTACGGAGAGCGATGCACCCTATAGATATAAAGGACTAGAGCTAAAACCTGATCTAATAAAGAATACAATTGAATACTTATCTAGAATTAAAGAATTAAATATAGAGGTGGTTAAAAAAGTAGTATTAAGCAATTTTAATAAGTTATTTAGTAAGTGATGCTTTCTATTATACTAATCATGTTCTGCAAATACTCCTTCAACTTATTAATTTTGTCTTTGATTTCACTGAGACGTTGAGATATCTCGTCTTTTGCTTTCATGACTTCTTCTAACTCTACACGTAGATTACTTACCTCCTGTTCCCTTGAACCTAATAGGTTCTCTAATCTTATTTTCTCCTGTTCTAATTCACTTAGTTTATCTCTAAGTGATTTATTTTCTTTTATTATTTTTTCTAGTTCGTCTCTTAGTTTAACTAACTCATTCTCTAATTCTATGGGAATGGGTTTTTCGAGTGGAAGCTCTATTATTAGTTCTCCTCTAGCTAGTTTATCAAATACATTATAGACTATCTTACCTGCTTTTGTTTTCTGACCAAGATGACTTCTTATCGTTAACTCTGATCTTCCAAGATCCTCTGCAATATCCTGTATTGAATAACCAGCTTTAAGCCTCGCAAATGCTCCTGCTGCTGCTCCAATACTATCTATCCAAGTTATATTTTCAACTGGATCCTCTAGTAATTCCTTGATCTCCGGGCTAAATAATGCTCCTATAATAAGCGCTAATTCAAGTTGTTTTATCTCTCTCTTACTGATATGCTTGAGAGGAATGTTTGAAATATGAATATGCTTGTTCATATAAATCAACTGTATTATTAACTCTTTATATTGATACTTTATAATGGGTATTTAATGTTTGTATAATACACAGATCATGTTTACTGAGTTACCGTCGGTGGAGATATAATTAGCTAGTTACCTTTAATCCAAGGAGTTCATTTGATTTCAGAGAAGCTTCTTCACTGGTTGACCCTTAACCGGTGTTTTAAGTGATGTTGAGAGAGTTCTTCACAGGTTCAATAAGGCGCTAAAGAGGGATATTATGCATCTTGTACCCGTGTATAGCGTATATGTGAAGAACATGAGAGTATACGGTGGAGTTCTAGTAGATATCTCGGTTGTGGGGGAATTTTTTGTAATACCATGATCTCAATTAAGCCACTTGATACTGTAACTTCCTCACTTGTTAATCGATACTCCTACTGTCCAGTGGTTGCGTGGTTGAAAGCTTATTTTTTCCTCGAAGAGCCAGCTAGAGATAGCATGATAACAGGGAGAGAGCACCAAACCACCTGAAGGTGAAGGACTTAGAACAAGAATTGATGCTACAGTAATGGATGAGATAGTTGAACAAGAACGACTCAAAGATCATCACTGGGAAGAGAGCCTACCGAAGCTACAACTACTCGAGGTACATTGAGCAACTAGTAGCGTTTTATCTGATCGCGAGGGAAAAAACAGGCATATGAAGCGCAAGAATACAAGTGGGAAACAAGACGAAAACATAGAACTCGGAAAAGACCTCCCGAGGACGTTGAAAAACTAGTTGAGAAAACAAGAAAAATACTAACCCAGGAAACCACACCATCAAGACCACCAAACACCGGGAGATTCGCAAGCTGCTGGTAGAAGCAATACTGACCACACTGGTAGAACATCCTGTCCAGATCAGGGATGATCGATCAACACGTTGAACCCTCACATTGAACTGATCAAATACACTTGCATAAAGCTGTTACATGTTATTTAACTATTCCTGATCCACCCACTTGAACATCCCTGATCATCCCGGGATATATCATGTTGATTACCTATGGAAAACTTTTGATCAAACACCCATGAACACCATGAAACCCCCACGAGATTGATCAAACAAAAACTTAAAAACCCCCCCGTATAATAAAAATTAAAGAAGCCAAATCAAAGCTCACGCATAGAATACAATAAAAAGAATTGAAAATGCGTATTAACGAGTTCTCTTAGAAACTCATCCCAGTCCGAATACAATAAAAAGAATTGAAAATTTCAACGATATTTTCATGATGGGGGTTTGGAGGGGTGGTGTGA
>JAWAPI010000053.1:0-8220 GCA_038894495.1 Desulfurococcaceae archaeon | reverse complement strand
TATTGAAGCTGTACTCCGTAGGGTGACTTCGGACTTTGTACTGATCGATACACCAGGGCAGATGGAGATATTCATTTTCAGGGATATCGCTATTAAGCTTGTAGATGTCTTAAGGAAAGCTTCTAGATGTTCTTAACACATCACGATTATGTACTCTCGAACAATGAGATCAGAGATTATCATTAGATAAAATCTTTCAATTATTTCAGGTAACTATACTTATTAAGCAAAATAGCAACCGTAAAGCCTTGATTCATCTATTCCGAGTGCTCCATAAATCTATTGGTAGATCACTGGTGTAAAATTTAGACACAATGTCAGCGATAACCCATTATTATTTATACAACCCAATTGAGAACAATTGGGGGGATCTACAGTCTTATGATATTCTAATTTACATTTATAAAAGTAATTATATATTTCTTTGGCTTGGGGATGATATGAATAAAAAGTCGTGGAAACAAGCAATTTTGGTAATTTTGATCGTTATATTGTCAATTTTGATTATACAAATAAATAAAGTTGAATCAGAGACAGTTCCAACAACATCTCAGATATCGCTACCCTATCGAGAGGGGGATTGGTTTGAATACAAACTCGAGTATAAAGTTAGTAATGCCTCGTGTTGGGCACGTATGAAAGTAGAGATCACTGAAATAAATCCCAATCATAATGTCGTAGTAGTTGAATCAAAAATAACTAAGAGCGGTGGTGATGAAGAATGTACACAACGACTAGGTTTAACTCCTGATCATTCAACAACTAGTTCGATAAATTTAAATAACGAGCCACAATCCCTTCAAATATTAATAGATCCAAAGTATACTGGGACATACAATTGTTCACAAGAAGGAGTGCGATGTATAGTGAAATACAATAAGGGTGTGCTAACTGAATTAGCCTTAGAGTTTAAATTATCTGGCCATGACATGGGTCTACATGCAAGTTTAGTTGGTAGCAGTATATTGTTCTACTCCTCAACTCTTATATGGATAACTATTGGTATCTTTGGCGGTGTCATATTAGCTATTATTCTATTAATCATTGTATTCAGAAGGAAAGAAAGAAAAATCGAGTCACTGATTACTCAACAAAGTGTGCCTTATTTATCAATGACATCCTCACTACGGAGTAATTCATAATAGTAGTTTTGAATAAATAGTTTTTTTAGTGCTTTTACTCGTCCTTGTGTTATTATACTGTGAATTAATAAGAGAAGCATTATTTGTGAACTATGCGTGATCATGGGGTCTCAACGGAGTTTAAAAGGCCGCGGAAATATTTCACTTAGTTTCAATTGTGTTAACCTATCTGTTTTAACGCTGTAAAGAACAAGTTCCATATCTGGATTGAACTCTGATAATACTTGTCTACATGCTCCACAAGGTGTTATCGGTTCTTCGAGATCTGTCACAATCGCGATCGCTATTGGCCTTTTCTCCCCGGCCGTGATCATGGCTGATATAGCTGATCTCTCCGCGCAAATTGTTAAGCCATAGCTCGAATTCTCAACATTTACACCTGTGTATATTCTACCAGAATCTGTTAAGATAGCTGCCGCTATATGCACATCACTATATGGTGCATAACTATTTTGGAGTACACGTTTTGCCTCTTCAATAAGTCTCTTAGTGACTATATCACTGATCAAGGCAAGCCACCTCGATCGTATATGTCTCGTCATCGATCTCCCACTCCTCTATGTACCCTCCTAGTTTACCAATATCTTCTCTGTTAGCGCTGATATATAGTTCAATACTTCTTGTTTCATTCATTATATAATCCTTTTTTATTTTAATGTAGTCTAATTTATCTGCAGGTGCTATAATAAGTGTTTTTATCTTGGCTATTAATGGAAGATCCATCTTTTTCCGCATCACTTGTATTCTTCTTATTAAATCCCGCGCAATTCCTTCTGCTATCTCGACCCTTGTTAGCTCTGTATCTAACGCTACAATACCATATTTCATATTTTCAACTAAGTATCCTTTAACGTAGTAGGGAGTGATCTCGACATCTTCTTTTGTTATTTCAACTTTATTTCCTTCGATGAATGCTTCATGGAACCCCTTGGTAATAATATCTTGAGCAACCTTGTCCTGGTTTTTCTCAATATACTCAATGATAGTCTTAGAGAGGCCACGATAGCGAGGCCCAATTGATCTGTATATGGGCTTAACACTATATATAGTAATATCAGTGATTCTTCCATGTTCTAGGATCTTCACTTCTTTGGCATTACAACTGAATTTGATTACTTTTTCGAGTTTTTCTACTGCCTCTCTGACCATTGGATCATCAGTGTATATAAGTAATCTTTTAATTGGTTGTCTTAGTTTTAAACCAGCTTTCATTCTTGCACTGGACGAAACGCTGTAAATCTCTCTTACTATATCCATGTATTTCTCTAATTTGTTATCAATGAAAAACTCATCTATGCTTGGCCACTCCGCTACATGGATAGATCCTAGTCCATACTTATCACTCAGGAGTTCCTGATATAGGAACTCAGCTATAAATGGTGTTATCGGGGCTATGAGTCTCACTAGTCTATCAAGAACATAGTATAATGTAGCGTAGACGGATATCTTTTCTGAGGTGTTCTCCTCTGTCCACACTCTTGGTCTTACTAATCTAATATACCAATGACTTAGATCTTCTACTATGAATCTCCTGATCTCTCTTACAGCTTCGAAAACAACGTATCCTTCCATAGATTCCTCTACTTTCCTAATTAAAGAGTTCAATCTGCTTAGAATCCATTTATCTTCTTGTTCTAGTTTATCTATATACTTCTCAATAGGGTCTCTTGATGGATTATAGTCATCTAAGTCCATATAGGTCTTAGCAAATACCGCTACATTCCATAGAATGCTTAGATCTCTTTTAGCTTCTTCAAGCTCTCTCCATGAGAACTTTATATCTTCCCATATTGTGTTGCTTAATAACCATAGTCTTAATGGGTCTCTTCCAACTCTCCCAATGGCTTCGTCAGTGCCAACATAGTTTCCGAGGCTCTTATGCATCTCTCTCCCTTGCTCATCAAGCATGAATCCATGAACTAGAACTACTTTGTACGGTGATTTATTAAATCCAATAATCCCCGATCTTAGCAAGGAAAAGAACCATCCTCTAATTTGATCATGGCCTTCTACAATGAAGTCTACTGAAACATCGTTCTCTCTTATCTTCTCGGGGTGTCCGCGTGAAGCATAAAACGCTACTCCACTATCAAGCCACACGTCAATCACATCGGGGACACGCTTCATTTCCAGCCCACACTCAGGACACTTAAAAACAATTTGATCTATCCAGGGTCTATGGAGATCAACAGGTCTCATACCAGAATACTTAACTAAATCATCGATACTTCCCACCACGACCCTGTGGCCACTGGGACATATCCATATGGGTAAGGGTGTCCCCCAATATCTCTGCCTTGAGACTACCCAGTCCTGTATATTTTCAAGAATGTTCATTAGCCGTGTAAGACCCCACGAGGGTATCCAATTAACTCTTAGAGCCTCCCTCATTAAGTCCTCTTTGAGCTTTGAAACTTTGATAACCCATTGCCTAGTTGCTCTCAGAATCACTGGTGTCTTGCATCTCCAGCATACCGGATATCTATGTATTATTCTCCCAACTCCAGCAAGCGCGTCTCTTTCTTTCAAAACTCGTATTATCACATCGTTTGCATCTCTAACAAACATTCCTTTGAGAACGCCGGCATCACTTATAAACTTTCCCTCATCATCCACCGGTGAAACAATAGTTTCCACTAGTCCACTTTTAATGGCAACATCGTAGTCTTCGAATCCATGCCCGGGGGCGGCGTGAACAAGGCCTGTTCCCTCGTACATAGTTACGTGGTCAGGCGTTAATATGATTGTATGGTATCTAGATAATTTACTTTGGACTGGTATTATGGTTTCCAACGGATGAACATAAGTGTATTTAACTAATTCACTACCACTAAACTTCTCCACGACATCATATCTCTCAATACCGCAGTCTCTAATTACATGATCTACTCTTTTCTCAGCTAGTATCCAGTACTCATTGTTGACTCTTATCTTTAGATATACCTCATGAGGGTGAGCCATTACGAATGCATTAGCTGGAAGAGTCCAAGGAGTTGTAGTCCAGATCAGGAGATGGGTATTCGCTTCGTTCCTAACAGGGAATTTAACATATAAACTTGGATCTTCTAAATCCCTGTATTCAACTTCGTAATCAGCGAGTGTCGTTGAGCATCTTGGGCACCAGTATACAACTCTGTATTCAGGAAATAATAATCCTTTTTGATCTGCTTGCTTAATAAGCCACCATGCTGCTTCTATATATTGATTTGTAAGCGTTAGGTATGGATTGTCCCAGTCCATGAATACTCCAAGCTCTTTAAACCATTTCGTCATTGCCAATAAGTTATCAGTTGCATATCTCCTACATTCATTAACAAATCTATCTATTCCAATATTCTCCTCTATCTCTCTCTTGAATTTAACTCCAAGTTTTTGCTCGACCTTGACCTCTATTGGTAATCCATGGCAATCGTATCCGGGAGTGTCGTTTACACGGTATCCTTTCATGCGTTTGTATCGAAGAACAGCATCTTTCAATGATTTATTCCAAGCTGTACCTATATGTGGGATATCTCCAGATGGATATGGAGGTCCATCAATAAAATTGTAGAATCTCTCGTGTTTCATATTGGATTGTTTTACAAGCTTGTATATCTCTCTTTCTTCCCACAGCTTTAGTATATAATCCTCTACTTTATGGGGAGAATAAGCCCCAGACAAGGTTGGTTTATTCAATTAATACCCCTCATCTCCATGCATCAATCACGATTCACTATTACACAAAACGCAAAAAGAGCATTTAAATATTAGGTAAGCATGTTTAGAAAGATATATATGATCAAGCCAAGCATCACTATTAAGACTATAGCAATACTAAGCACCATTGCTGGTTTCAATACAAATAAGAGCTTCATATATGATAAAATTACTTTTAATCCAAGCTTAGAACCACCACGAGCTCTAGCCCTAAATGTATATGGCTCTTCACAAACTCTACTTGGTTTTGCAGATGCTAAGATCTCTACCAACGCCTTGTATCCGTTTGGAACGATTGGTCTCCACTTACTAATTAGCTCTCGACGTACTGCGAAGAAACCACTAACAGCATCTTTGACTCCTCTGCATTCTGGAATAATCAACCACGCTAAAACAATGGCACCCCTCGAGATCATTTTCCTCAAAGAACTCCATTTCTCAGTTCCACCACTTTTAGTGTATCTAGAAGCCACGACCAATTCGCATTCTTGTGCTCTCTCAACTAACCTCGGCACAACACTAGGTGGATGCTGTAGATCAGCGTCCATGACAACTAAAATATCCCCATTAGATATGCTAAAGCCATCGTAGATCGCTGAAGTCAGCCCCATTTTGCAAGGTCTACGTAGAACCTTTATAGGATATCTTTTGGATAGTGATTCAGCAATATCGGCTGTTCCATCAGGACTATTATCATCGATGACAATTATCTCGTAACTATACTTGCTCACATACTTAGCTAACTCATCTATTAAGACAGCGATGTTTTCGCGTTCATTATAGGTTGGAATAATTATTGATACCTTCAATGAAACACCATTATTTATTCTTGGATCCATTTCTTACAACTAAGGATAGATAGAGTAGTGTTTTTTCCTTACCTAGTAAAGTAAGCAACGGAGCTGCTCGAGGTCCACTTGGTTTACCCACGAATAATGCATAGAAATACCTATAAAGATTTTCTACCTCGCCGGGCTCGATCTTCGATGTTACTCTTACAAGTGCATCTTTAACATTTATCTCGCTCCAGTCGGTGATCGAGTCTAGGTTTTCGTAAATTGCTTTGAAATAACCTATATACTTCTCTGGAATATTACGAGCGTATCTAGCAGCATCCTCTATTGTGTTTAAATTAAATCTCATATCTTGACTCCCATACTTAGAGACCCAATTATGAGCTCTTGGAATCGTCTCCAGAATTCTTTTAATACCGTATTCCGTTGGATTATCAGATAAATGTTTACTAATCTTTAACCTAGTTATTGATTCAGTATACCACTTATCACTTGGTATTAACTGTGAAAGTATTGCAAGATGCAAATATGGAATTTGCTCGGGGGGATCTCGTGGAGGAGTTCCACTTGGATAACTTAGCTCATAGCTTCTCCTCAGTAATACTTCTTCCTCGCTTATAACTTTCTCGAGACCATAATATACTCTCTCCGCTTTGAAATACATATTATAGTATTGAGGAATTTCGTGTAATCCAAATGCGATCTTCTTCATGGGTGGGGTTTTCAAGACAATAAACCTGAAAATATGAGGATGCGCAACCTCCAACCATTCTCTTGGACTAAATCCAATGAAGTCACTACTTCCCATGTCCATTACTTTGCCCTCGATTGTTCTCCACTCAACCCATTCGTATGGTAGGCCTTCTGGGGGTTTAAGCGAATATGCGTTAATGGCAAGATCAACACAGCTATCTCTACTTCCACCTGGCATCGCATGGTCTTTTCCATAAGGCTCAAAATCTACTCCAAGACTCCACCATACACCGACCCATTCGATTCTCCACATTAACTTTCCTTCGTTGAGGTGAGCTATTCCTAAATGACCGCAATTTTCGCACTTGTATTCAACAGTATGGTCATCAATTATTCTGGTCGACTCTGTTGTATCGATTCTTCCACATCTCTCGCAAATAGGCTCATACGGTATCCATTCTTCGCTATAAGGCATCCTTCCTCTATATTTGTTCACTATTGATCTAACGATCTCTCGCCTCTCAAGAGTCATTCTAGCGAACTCTAATAGTCTAGAATTATAAAGCTCTGTGGTTGAAATAACCTCAATATTTCCATCAGTAAACTCTGCTAAGAATGGACCAAAATCAGACCAAAAGTGTTCAACCCAATTAGCATGACAACCGTAAGGATCGGGGACTCTTATGAGGGGCCATCCAGCGTACTTCAAGGCCGTGTCCTTGTCGTTGAAAGCTCTTAATTGAGCATTCTTAGCTTTCCAAGCATCTTGTGTGTATAGTGTTAGGTATTGTTTTATCTTTAATCCTCTCTCGCTGAGAATTCTTCTAAGAGTCTCAGTTATGATAATTTCTCCTCTAAGTCTACCAACATGTTGTAGACCTGATACGGATAAACCACCGTTAAATATATATACATCTTTATTTCTATTCTTAAGCTTCTCGTAGAGGCTATCAGCTAACTCATCTATCCAATGCCTACTCATCTACACACCAGCCCAAATCCCATAGCATGTTATATATACCAGTATACATTATCTTTTAAGCATATATGTTGAAAAATGGTATAAATGTATTTATTAAAGGGAGTAATAATGCAGCGAAGACAGGAGTTCTTGGAATGGTTGAGAGATATTGAGAAAAAATGGCAGAGAATTTGGAGAGAGAACCGTGTATTTGAGGCCAATATAGATAGTAGTAAACCTAGGTATTTCATAACTGTTCCATACCCATACGCAAATGGACCCCTTCACATAGGACATGGAAGAACATACACTGTGGGTGACATCATTGCAAGGTATAAGAGACTAAGAGGATACAATGTTCTCTACCCAATGGCTTTTCACATAACAGGTACTCCAATAATTGCGTTTTCCGATATGATCTCTAGAGGGGATCAAAGAATAATAAATCTATACAGGGAATACATTAAACTATATGTAGAAGACGATGCAGAGATAGATAGAATACTCGGCTCATTTAAGGATCCATTGAACCTAGCTACATTTTTCGCAGATAGAATAAAAAAAGACTTTGAAGAATTAGGCTATAGCATTGACTGGAGAAGGAGATTTCATACTGGCGAAGAAATATACAATAAGTTCATTACATGGCAATATAATAAACTCCTTGAAAAAGGACTGATAACAAAAGGTGATCATATAGTGACTTACTGCTTATTACATAATCAACCCGAGGGAGAGGATGATATTCAAGATGCAGATGTAAATCCAGTTGAAATAATTGAGTATACCGCGATTAAATTTAAGCTACTTGATAGTGGAGTAGTCCTTCTCGCGTCCACTCTTAGACCAGAGACATTGTTTGGGGTAACAAACCTTTGGGTTCATCCCGAGAGCGAATACGCGATATTTACTTGGAGAGATGAAAAATACCTAC
>JAWAPI010000052.1:0-8390 GCA_038894495.1 Desulfurococcaceae archaeon | reverse complement strand
ACATGACCTTGATGTTACAATAGCTATATTATTAGGAGTGTATGTTTTACTGGGTGGTCCCGCCCCATTTAGACATTTATCAATCGAAGGAGCATTTGCACTAGTAGTAAAGTATATTGCATTGTTATTCATGACCATACTGATAAAGAACATAATGGGGAGGTATAGAATAGAGCAAGCATTATTACAGATATTTAGGTATGGATTCATACCCGCGCTTTTAGCTACCTTGATCGCTATCATAATTTAGAGGTTTTTAAACAACTGGCGTAACATCGATCTTTATTTGAGCAGCTCCAGATCCTTTATAAGTGTACTCTAGCCCGATTGCTACTATGACTTCTCTAAAGCCATATTCTAGCGGGTTTATAGTGAGAGTGGTGCTATGGATTATTGAGTTATAACCGATCTCGAGTCTATGCTTTGTAATAACTCTCCTATACAACCACGCTATGTTACCTGTATTAGGAGGCGCGATCACTATGGGGGAATCTAACTTGTGAACAGGTGGTATAACGTACACAACCGAGGTTATATATGTATTATAGGGATCCACTATATCTAGTATAATTGTATAGTTAAGTGTTAACTCTATTGGTTTCTCGGAGACCTTAACCAACCTCATTATTTGGAAAAAACAAGGTCCTACTCCTTGTTGACAAATTTCAGGGAGCACTACGAGAAATCCTTCATTGGTAAAATAACATTTTGATCGATTGACGTTATAAGTTAGGAATGATAAATAGGAATCATTTAGTAATGCATTGATATTGCATCCTAAGGTATCAACACCCTGATTTAAACCATCACGAGAACTCCAGCACTGAATAGGCCCATTCAAGACAATATCTTCTACGCTTGATACAACTGTTCCAACTAGTATTTTATAGCCGAGGTTGTTGTAGATATATAGTCCATTAATCATCATTGATTCTCTAGTTGCTACTAGGAATTGTATTAAATCATTATCTATGTATGGCTTGTTCCTTACATGATCAGGTGCAATGCTAAGAAGAGGATCTAGTCTAGGACTATAATAGTATACTACGCCTTTATCTGCAATAATCATTATAATAGCTGGAGTTTCATGAATCGCTATCTCTATTTCCACGCTATCTGTGATAAGTGACTCGATACTAGCTAGGTATAAAAGATCGTTATTAATGGATTTAACCAATACATCTTTGATGTATATTGGAGTAACCGGTTGAATAAGGAGTTTGAAATACCTATCTTTGACATGGATCAGGGATAGTATAGGTGGGTGGTTTATATATTGTATTCTTTCGATGCTATCACTTAGTTGACTACGAATATTTTCGCTAGAAAAGCTAATCCAGGCATATAGACTAGAAGCAACCGTTATCAGTAGAACCGCGATTAAGTACCCACCTATGATTGATTCAACTCCTTTCACTTACCCCACCATTTATTTCACTATTGTTAATAAGAAGAGAGCGGGGTGAAAGTGATTATATCTTCTAATCCTAGTTCTCAGCAGGTAAAAACTAGTATTCTAACTTATACTTCAAAATTCCTGCTAAACCATTAAAAGTCTTGTTAAACCAATCAGATTCAGGTAGGTCTCTACTCACAATAACTACTTTAATATCTCTTTGAGATGACTCCGTGAGCCATTTACTTATATCTTCTCTTGTTTCACTTACTAGTAATGTTTTCAAGACACCTTGCTCTAATGCAAGCTTTATCTCTTCTTCACCATAGATCACTAATCCATCATCTTTTGCTAAATGATACTTAAACTCTTCGAGGTTTTTCATAGAGTCCGCAAATTCATATTCTCTAAGTAGATCTCCAGCTCGTGTGACAAGCTCCCTTAATCCAACCTCTCCTTGGTACGATACATCAAATAATTCGGGTGCCAAGATTTGCTTCAATCGGTAATCCAAGTAGTTTCCTTGAATAAAGTCTTGTTTAGCATATCCAGGTCCCCCAATTATTATTGTTTTAAGCTTTCCCTGTCCATAGAGAGGCAAGAATATATTGTTCACATGTTCACCTACTTTCTTATAGAACTCTTCAACCATTTGCTCTATTATTCTATCAAATCTCCTCTGGCTTTGACCACCTTTGTGGTGTTTACCGGGAATATATGCTTCTAATTCCTCTACTATCTCTAATCTATTTCCTTTTAGTAATCCAATAGTAGCTGCATCTCTCTCTACTATTAACAAGCCTGCAATATTGCTCTCCGTTACCATTTCCTCGAGGAATTCTATGTGAAAGTATTTATCTGTTCTATAGAAGAATAACTGAACTTTCTCAGGTGGAACAAGAAGTAAGACAATTGATTCACCAGTGTCAGGGTTCATACCTGCAAATAATACAAGTCCATTATCAGGTATTTTAGGAATTTTGCTAAGTCTATCATATGCAACTGTTAATGCCCATTCAACAGCATTCCTAGTTTTCTTTAATTTTATGTTTTCAGCTACTGACATTTCTTGTCTAAGTAGTCCTAGCACATCGCTTACTGGTCTTCCCGGGGGGACGTAAAGACTTAATAGTATTGTTGCATGAGCTCTCCATTTAGATAGATCTTTGATTATTTCTCTAAGCATTTGCTTATCTACTTTAAACTTCTCAAGCTGCTCCTCTGTATAGCTAAAAACCCATACCCTTCACCTACTATGCACAGATTCAATAGTTTCTAAACCTTTTCTTGTAATGTGTATCCATGGGTTATTCTTTAAGAACTTAATTCCCTTAAATATTCTAATACGGTGTATTCTCGTTGACTAAGAGCAGAAGTTTTATTGAAACTGGATTGTTCAAAAAGATTGTAATTACAGTTTTAATAGTGTTATCTATAATATACGTTTACACAGTGATCATGAATGTAAAGTACACTTATTTGCCATGCATCCAGATCGTCGAAGCTACCGCGTTAATATATGTAGGCTGGATAATATCAGCTATTAGACTAAGATACATTATAAAGACCGTTTACCCAAGCAGAAAGTGTTCTTTAATGAAATGTCTAAGTGCAAGATTCCTAGGAGATTTAATAGCAAAAATTACACCCTCATCGATTGGTGGTGAACCCGCTCGTGCGTATTACTTATCTATGTTTACAAACAGTGATTTCATAGAGAACTATGCTATAACAATGTACGAGGTATACTATGATGTTGTCATTACATGCATTATAGGTGCTTTAATAAGTACATTTTACCTACCTCTATCTATTCCCGTGATGATTGTTTCAATTATAGTGGCTTTTCTCTGGGTCTTGTTCTTTAGGTCTATGAATATATTATCAAAGCTAAAGCCACCTGGGTTTATACATAGAAAACTCTTATCACAACCCTGGATCAAGATCACAGTAGATAAGTTTGTTGAATTTAGAAAATACTACTTACTTACTTCTTCGAAACTCAAGTTCAGAGATAAAATTATATTATGGTTTTTCACGTTTTTAGTAAATACTACCTGGGCAATTTCAGCTATTCCATTACTTCAATCATTTATTAAAGGGGATGTCATGACTATTACCATTCATAGTATTTCAGCATACTTTATGATGCAAGCTATAAGTATTCTCCCTACACCTGGTGGTTCTGGTGTTGCAGAGTATGGTTTATCGATAACACTACCACCTGAGGTAGTCGTATTATATAGAGTAGTCTACTACTTCTCTTCTGTGATTATTGGATTGGGAGTGTTGATCAGTGTATTGAGGATGCTTAGAAAACAAACAGAGCTAGATCAATAATGCACACTACTTAGTCTTAGGACCAGCTCTTATCATTTTCTTAGGTCTAAGTGTGCCCTTAGATTTACATCTTCTACACTTCGTTGATCTCGGGGAGTTTAAAGCACCACATCTTCTACATACATACTTATTCAAAACCCTGGCTTGAACTATCCTCATGAGTTCAGGGTCGTTTATTGGCATATAACCACCGTTGTAAATTGCCAGAGATTATACAATACCAAAACTAGTTTTTAAACACTATTCAATTCACTCGATCTCTAGCCCGATAGAACTTAGTCTACTTATGATTAACTCAGCATCGTCTTCGGGGTATAAATATGCCACTTGCTTAATAATCCCTATGTTTAGCCTTCTCCTCTCTTTTAGTTCATTAATGTATTTGTATAATTTATCTAGATCTATTCCTTGACGTGCTTTTAATACAATGTAGTGTTCTGGTCTCAGAGACTGAACCTTGACTCCTTGTATTTTGTACTCTATCTTGTCCTCGAGTATCTCAAATGGAATCTCAATATCCATGTAATTCTCATATAGCTCTACCACTACATCTCCCTCGTTTGTTGGTATTATCAACGCTGGTGTCCCTATCTCGGTCGAAGAGAGACCCCATTTATTTCTCTCAGCTATGTTCATGTAGAAATCTCTCTCTACAAGTGGACTTGGGTTTAGCACGAATAGGTCTAGATCACCTTCTAGTATCTCGTGGTCAAGTGCCAACTGTACGCATGTATCTCCTATTAGTACCGCTTCCACCCCCTCACCGAGGAGTTTTTTAATGATCTCTGCTAAGATATTTTTACTATAACCCATATACTACACCTTTAAGTCTGTTCCTATGTATATTTTGATTAGTTTATTAAGTAGAGTTAGTTCTTTATCTTATAGGTGGTTACTTTATTCAATGTTGAGAAAGCTAAGCTATTGCAATCAAGGCTTTCTCAACTAGTTCTCAAGAGCATTGAGGAAGCGCCAAGACTTTATCAAGATAAAATCCGTTTCATCGCTGCTTTCGACTCCTCATATATTCGTGGTAATCAATGCGCAGTCGTGGTTATCTACGATCTATCTAGAGGGAATATCATAGAAAAGGAATTTGCTATTGAACAAGTGAACGTGCCATACATGCCGGGTTTTCTAGCATTCCGAGAAATTCCTGGGTATATGAGAGCATATAGTAAACTCCACGTAGAGCCTGACCTTGTCCTTGTTGATGGACATGGACTAGCTCATCCAAGGAGTTTTGGAATAGCATCTCATCTTGGACTTGTATTAGATAAACCAAGCATTGGTATTGCAAAACACAAACTATATGGAGAAATAATACATGGAGACCAAGCATTATACATATATGCACATGGCAGAAAAATAGGAGTTATTCTAAGACATATGAACACAGACCTATACGTAAGCATAGGTTATAAGATAAGACTAGAAGACGCTGTAGATATCGTTAAAAAACTATTAGTGGAGGGGAAGAAATTACCTATACCACTCCAAGAAGCAGATGAATACTCGAAAACTATTAAAAACAAGTATTGTTAGAGAATAATCAAGGGCCCGTGGCCTAGCCAGGATAGGGCGCCGGCCTGCGGAGCCGGAGGACCCGGGTTCAAATCCCGGCGGGCCCGTGAACACTCATCTACTTGTTTAAAGATCGCTCCGGTGTTTTCGGATCCGAGGAAAAGTGTAGACCTGCCCGCTAAACCCCTCAACGTGATTCAACGTACTCATGCCAGGACTCATTTAAACGGGTATTGATAAGGCATAGATCAAGGCTGGAAGCGCTGTTGAAGCGTGATCTTATTCTATCGAGCTTTATCTTACTAGCTACGAAGCCTTATGCAGTGCTTTAGACATATCCTAGTATAATGTGCTGAGGAAACATTTTCACGACGGGCTAGGGATTTATGAATTCATTATTGGCGATTTCAACATTGCCTAGCCCTTGCTGTTGCGAAGGAAACTAAGCTCTAAACGCGAACACAGCTGGGATCGACACCAATATCCCTATAATATCAACTAGCTCGTTGACATTCTTCATGGTCTTCGACTTCGTCCTCACATCTACAATACCCAAACGAGAAATAGGAATTTAGAAAAAGCCCGCTCAACTGCGCATCCAAAATTGGATAATGCTTCAACACGCATCGTTAGAAAACGCTTGTTTTCAACCACGGGTCTGAAGTATTAGGCGTCTCCGTGAAAATTTATAGCCCCCCTCTATTAAGATGGTGGAGAGCTCGTAGAGACACCTAAGATAAGGTCCCTCACCCTGAGTGGCAACGACCATGAAGCCCTGGTTGAGTCTCCGAGGCTCTACCGTGATACGGCACAGCTCGTTATTAACAAGCTGTGAAGTCTGGATAAAATCGCCTCAAAATAGTGTTCTGTTCAGAATACTCCATGGTGAGCTCAGAAAGTTTAGTTTCAGAGCACACTACGTAGAGGAAGTATACATATATGCCAAGTCCACTGCTAGAGCTAATAAACGGGATAATAGCAGGAGACTGCTTCCCAAGAGATTAACAGCCAGATTAAACGAGTATGACTATAAGCTAGACCTTGAGAGTGAAACACTTATCTAAAAACACGGGAAGACAAAGAGGTAAAAAGAATACTAACGTCTAGCGAGAAAACAGAGAAAGTTCTAAGGATAGAGTAACTACGAGTTAGCTGTAATGATCCATGAAGAGGATGTCTACGAACAATTATATTTCAGAAAAACCATTAAGTTTAGAAAGCCCTAGACGAATATGGCTGTTAACTTTAACTTCGATAATGTCACCCTAGCTAAATAAACGATTGAAATTGAATAAAATTATCTAGACATATATCGTTCATATTAACTTGATCACGGCGAGATCTAAGTAAAAATATGTTTTATTTACTTGATTTATCTCGTTAAAGTTTATTTACTTATACTTTCCATTGTAGATAACGGGTGAATATATTTTGATAGTTCTCATATTGATCGCGATACTTGTGTTTCTAATAGTAATCCTAATAATCTCCACGATAGCTTCAAAGAGATTTTCAAAACCCCCTAGGTTGGTTTTAAAGTGGAGTCCTAGTGATCTTGGTTTAAAATACGAACCATTTGAATACATAACCTTTGATGGATTGTTACTCAAAGGTTGGTTCATTAGGAAAAGTAATGATAAAGTCGTTGTTCTTATCCATGGCTACACTTCTAGTAAATGGGATGAGGATTATATCAAGCCAGCCATTGAGGTGCTTAGTAGAGTTGGTTATAGCATATTAGCAGTTGACCTTAGAGCTCATGGAGAGAGCGATGGAGATGTAACAACACTTGGATATATTGAATCAGATGATGTAGTTGGAATAGTTAATGCCCTTAGAAACCAGGGATTTAACAAGATAGCTCTTTATGGCTATTCAATGGGTGGTGCGACCGCTTTATTAGCTTCCACGAAAACAACAATCAGTGCACTTATACTTGACTCTCCCTATGTAGATATCAGAGAATCGGGTAGAAGATGGGTAAAAAGAGTCAAAGGTATACTTGGTTTATTATTGAGAATATCTCATCCAATTATAATTAGACTTGTAGCCATGAAAACCCACGTAGACCCCAGTAAACTCGTAATGACCAAGTATGCTAATCAAGTCAAGGCACCTGTTTTACTAATTGCACCTGAGAAAGACGATTTGATTTCAATAGAGGAGTATAGAATGCTACATAGGGAGCTTGAAAAAAGCGGGCTCCCTGTGGAAGTCTGGTACGTTAATACAACTCACGTAGGTGCATGGAGAACGCACAGAGATGAATATACTAAGAAATTATTATCTTTCCTCGCGAAATATTTATAAATGAAGTTTGATGCGTCTACTAGTAATACTCTTATCTATTTTATTACACGACTAGTTGAGATCGTGATCCAGTTATTGTATACAATCCTACATTAAGCTATGTTTATGATAAAGGCCTAGGGATTAAGAAATCAATAACAAAGAAGCCAAGACAAACCTATATTAAAATGGATCGAACAATAACAACCTAGAAGAAACACTCAACTCTATTCTAGTAAACACCTACCTATAGAGCTTTAAGACATAGATACTGCTGAGCCGTATTACAATATGTTAAAAACCAATAGATTACAAGAAACCTTTATCATCAGCTTCATTGAGAAAAACCTCGAGAAGACAAGGGATTTTGATGGTTGCCTAGATACATGTTAATATTAGTAACCTAGATAAATTTCAATGGAGCTCTAGTAAACTTAGCGCAGTAAATATATACTCGTTGAACATATAAATTAAAACAATAAAACAATATACAAACTACAGCCTGGTTTTTAATGAAATTGAGATAATACTAGGGTGGTTCAACTGTTTTGATGTGTTAGGTTTATAAAGGTTTTTGTAGGATTTTTTATGTTGGTGTAGGTTGTTTGGAGAAGTACTACTCTACTAGGGAGGTCTGCGGGATTCTCGGAGTAACCAATAGGACTTTGAGGAGATGGATTAGTGAAGGGAGGATTAGGGCTGTCAATGTCTACGGTAGGTGGAGGATTCCCGAGAGCGAGGTTAGAAGACTTCTTGGTCAACCAGTTGAAGAGTTCAAAGAGGCTAAGCTCCTCAGAGCAGTTGTGTATGCTCGTGTGAGCGGCTCTAACCAGAAGAAGGA
>JAWAPI010000051.1:0-8422 GCA_038894495.1 Desulfurococcaceae archaeon | reverse complement strand
GTAATATCCGAAATTGTAAAGGAAGCTCCTTGCCAGAGTATTGATATCATGCTTTAACCTTGATTCAATAAGCCAATCAATTACGTTATCGTAGTTTAAGAGATATAAGCCATTATTACATGAGATAGTAAAGGGGTCTATATCTATTAGATCACCCCTCCACGCAACCGACTCAAGCCATATAGCTGGCTCACCCTCATATGTTCTTCTTATCTTGTTATTAAGAATATACGAGACAATATCTAATAGTCTTCCAGTACTTGATGCTGGAATATATCTACCAGTCTTGACAAGTTCATGGACATATTTGTATTCAATTAGTTCTTTTTCATCATTAATGTTTATATCTCTGAGTATCTCTCCTAGCTCTAATCCGCGCTTAGTTAAGTAAGCAACAAAGAGTCTACCTGGATTATATATATCAATGTCACTTGTTAGTGGTAGTTGACTAAGTGATGCTAGTCTTTTAAATCCATATGAGTATGTATTAAATAGTAATATTTCACAGCCCCATATTGTATTATCAATACCCCATCCAACGCCATCAATAGCGATCCCGGTTATTTCCCCGCTTATCTCATTGTCAACTGCCGCACCTAGAACATGTGCATAGTGGTGTTGAACCTCGATCCATTTTAATGATCGGTTTCTTGCATAATCCATTCCAAGTCTCCTGGAATATAGTCTAGGATGAGCATCTACTATTACCATGGGTTTCATCGACCTACCAACATGGAAATTAGACACTAGGAACTCGAGGAAACGTAGTAGGTCTCTTTGCGCATTAAAGGAGTCTAGGTCTCCTACGTACTGTGTTAATATTATTTTATCTTCAAACCCCACTCCTCCAGCTGTAGATAAATCTCCACCAAATGCTATGAATTCTCCATTTAGTTCCATGTTTATGGTGATCCATGATGGAGCATAACCCCTACTTCTACGTAGGAAAACATAATGGTTACCTGTTTTTCTTAGAACACTATCGTCAACTCTGTTAACGATATCTCGATCATGAATAAGGAAATAATCAACAATACTTGATAACCTAGACCTGGCACATTGTTCATCTATACACATCGGCTCTCCATGTATATTTCCGCTAGTCATTATTAGAAACTTATCTCTAGTGTAATTCAGGAGTACGTAGTGGAGACCACTATATGCTATGAATACTCCTTCATGTGAAAGCCCTGGCGATACATATTTGGATACTTCGCTATCCGGCCTCTTCGGTAAAAGTAGAATCGGAGCTTGAGGGGAGGTTAATTGTTCTTCATCTTCAATACTCATATAAACTAGTCTCTTTAGTACCTCGGTGTTTAAACCCATAATAGCGAAAGGTTTACTTGGTCTTTTTTTCCTCTCTCTAAGCTTCAAAACTACATCATCGTTGGTAGCTAGAGAGGCGATATGATATCCACCTATTCCTTTCAAAGCGACTATGTATCCTTCATCAATTAACTTAGCTGCATCACGCACTGGATCACGAGTCTCCACAACGTTAAACTCTCGATCAAGTAGGTGTATCCGTGGACCATCAACACCACAGCTAATTCCCTGTGCGTGATATCTACGAATGTTATTAGGATCATAATATTCGTTTAAGCAACTACTACATAGATTATATTCTCTCATTGAAGTGTTTTCGCGATCGTAGGGGACCTTGTAGATCATAGAAAATCTGGGACCACACCACGCACATGAATTAAAGACATACATGTATCGCCTGTTCCCCGGATCCATGATCTCATCTAGGCAATCTCTGCAAATAGCGAAGTCTGGAGGTATATTAGATCTTGCATACACGTCTACAGAGCTCTTATCAATGATGAAGTCTATATATCCTCGTGGGTCCTCTACAGATAAGTAAACCTGTTCTAGTAACGCAACAGGTGGCTTATCATTGAAAAGAGATATGAGAAACTCAATTATGTTTTGCTCATTACCCTCAATCCAGATCTCTACTTCGCTTCCACCAATGTTCTTAACATATCCCTTTAAACCATTTCTGAGGGCTAGGCGTGAGATAAAAGGTCTAAAACCAACTCCTTGAACAAGTCCTCTTATTAATAAATGAATAGCAATGTTATTGATTTCTTTGCTATTAGTCTCTCTCATTTAATTCCCTTTCAATGACCTATAACAGCGTTATTTGAATAACAGGCTTTTAATTCTTCTTTTGAACTGGTCTAGGATACCTTACTCCATCGCCTACGACCCAGTATTCGCCATCGCTTCTTTTCTCTAATTTAAAAATAGGAACCTCATTTTTAACTCTCTTGAGAATTATAGAAGCTCCTTCCAAGGCAGATTTTCTATCCTTCCCTACTGTAGCTATGATTAATGATACCTCCCCTTTCTTTCTCGTCCCAATGTAATGCCATATAATAACAGCGCTTAAGTCGTATCTCTCAGATTCTTCTACTGCTATTTTCTCCATCTGACTCAATGCTACATTTGTAACGGCTGTATACTCTAGTTCATTGACACTTTGGTTTTCTACAAGACCCTTAACAAATCCGATAAACAATACAAGAGCTCCTGTTTTTTCATCAATACGTGTTAGTTTATCAACTAGGGTATTGAGGTCTATTTTTTCATTGCTTTCTAGTATTTTAACATCAATATACCTACTTCTACTCGATATCGAAGTGGTCAAGGATAATTCATTATCTTGATCTAATACTTCTTCATGCGATAGCTTAGTTGATTCTCTCATGGCTATGTGCTCTGCACTGGTTGATATATGGTTTTTTCCACTCGTAGCTGTATGTATTCTGTTCGCATTAATTGACTTGCCTAAGTATGTCTCATCGTCTTCCAGTGAATTGTTCTTGAAATAATTTATCCGTGTGTTTTTGTCTTTCAATGGAATCACCTATATTTTGATTTTCTCGACAACTCTGATATCTGTTATAACGGTATTTGGATACTGACCTTTCTCGTCTTTTTCATATTTTTTAATCATATCCCATATATTGAGCAATGCTATTGCAACACCGGTTAAGGCCTCCATTTCCACCCCGGTCTGGGATGTAGACTTAACAGTTACATACACTCTTATGCCATCATCTAGGATATTATATTTAACATTAACACTTGTTATTGGAATATTATGTGTTAATGGTAGAATACTAGGGGTTTGTTTAACTGCGTTAATAGCGGCTATTGAAGATACTGTTAAAACATCACCTTTTTCAACCTGGTTTTTACGAATAAGCTCGATTGTCTCAGGCTTAAGCTTTATAAATCCTGTCGCTGTTGCTTCTCGATATGAAACATGTTTCTCAGTTATATCGATCATTTTAATACTCATTGGATCACCTCTTTTAATTTAAAATATGGTTGTCTAAGTGAAGTTATTTCTTTAAATGCCTTAACAACTGCACTGGTATCTTGGTTTTTCACCGATTCTACTATGTTAACCTGGGGGTTTTCAACGTATAGACATGGTTTTAAATAACCATCAGGTGTTAGTCTTAACCTTGAGCATTTATTGCAAAATAAGTAGTTTTCATACCCAATGACAACTTCAACTTTTATACCACTATCTAATACGTAGACAGGTCTATTCTGTAAATCTCGATAGTATTTTTCAATGGATCTTCCCTCGAGATAGTTGATAATTGGGATCAGTGAAACATGTTCTTTTAAATAAACATCACGTGGAACACCTAGTGGTATTAACTCAATAACGTTTACATTGATTTTTCTTTTCTCAGCAAACTCTAATACTCTCGGGAACTCCTCTATGTTTGATCTCATAGCTAAAAAATTGATTTTTAATGAAATATTATAGCTCAGTGATTCTTCGATGCCTTTTAATACATTGACAAGGTGACCATTACTAGTGATATATCTATAGGTCTCGGGGTTAATGGAGTGTAGACTAACATTTATTCTATCTAATCCTGCATCTACGAGTTGTTTTATTTTCTCGAATAGTAGGTATCCATTTGTAACAATAGATATTTCCTTAGCATAAGGGCGTATCTCCTTTATAATATCCGCTATATCTGGTCTGATTAAGGGCTCTCCCCCGGTTAACTTGTAATTAAGAATACCTAGATTACTAACTGTTTTAGCAATGAACCCATAATCACTTGGTGAGAAAGTCTCGTGCGACATCTTAAATACCCCTTCTCGGTGGCAGAAAATACAATTATAATTGCATCTTGAAGTGACTAAAATGCGGAAGCTATCTATGACTCTGTTAAAAGGGTCTACCAAGCGCTCTATAGACATTTATTAAAAGACCTCTGACAATCTGTTATTTAATCTACTATAAGTTAATATTTTATACTTATCTATTTGAGATAGCTGTAATTGGTGATTCATTGAAACCCAGATTTGAGTGCTTGAGGTGCTTATTAGCAACTAGGCTCAAAGAGATAGAAAAAGCAGAAATTAGTGATCAGAAAAGGCTCGAGCTAGCTAGAGAAGTGATCCAAGAAGTATTAGGAAATTTCAATTATGAAATCGAGTTAACGGAGTTTGCTTCTATACTATTTAATAATTTGGTATCAAAAGCCCCCGAAATAATAGATTACTATCTAATGGTAAAGAGAGCTTCTAATGTAAAAGCTCTAAGGAATCTTAAAGTTCACATAGACTATGTAAGCAAGTTAAGAGGATATGATCGATTCAAGTATCTAGTCAAACTCTCTGCGATCGCTAATCTAATAGATTATGGGGTAGCTGATCACACTAAGATCGTAGAAGAAATTCAACCTAATCAAGTGGTGGAATATAAGACCTCTATTGACGATATAGATAAGCTCTATGAACGCGTTTTAAGGGGCAATTGCAAAGTTCTATGGTTATTTGATAATGCAGGCGAGGCTGTTTATGATATGTTACTAATAAGAGAGATAAGGGATATGGGAAACACTGTGATTGGCCTAGTTAAAGATCACCCTGGTTTTCAAAACGATGTAACATTAAGAGATCTCGAAGAGATAGAAAGCGAGGAAGGTCTCAACGCGATCTATACATACGGTTGTAATTGTTCAACTATTCACTTGGATCATGTGAATGAGAAAATATTGGAGATAATTAGCGAAGCGGATCTAATAATTGCAAAAGGAATGGGTCATTTCGAGTACTTATCTGAAATAGACTTGAACAAGCCTATTTGTTTTATACTGATTCCTAAATGCACCCCTGTCGCCGAGAAAATAGGTAAGAACTCATATATGTTGATTAACGTGATATGTAAGTTTGTGTAGGGTTTATAGTATGTTAGTTATAGAGGTAGGTGGAGATAAAGCAAAGGTTAGAGAAGCTGACAGAAGAGATATTTGTGAAGCTGTATATGTACTTGTCCAAATGATACCAATAGGGTATGTAACGAGTTACGGCAATATCGCTAGATTCCTCGGGGTTCATCCAAGAATAGTAGCTAATTGTCTAAGGAGAAACAACAAATTGATTGTTGTTCCATGCCATAGAGTAGTTTACTCTACACTTAGGCTTGGTGGTTATAGCAGGATAAATGCGGGGTTTAAGAAGAGGTTGCTTTTACTTGAAGGAGTTTTATTTAAAGACGATGAGACCGTGTCTGAAGAGTCTTTTATTGACCTGGAGCACTTATTAAGCAATATCTATTAGTAACATCTGTTTCTCTGAGAAGGGTGAGTATAGAATTGATCAGTGATCTATTTTTATTTAGTCTATCGCAAACTACGCATGGATTAAACAATCCATTTTTATATACCTCGACAATATAATCGTCAAGGATCTTCTTTAGTTCAGGGACACTATCTAATAACTCTATGCATCTAACTCTACGTCTTCCGGTAATCATGTAGTTAACACTTGGTTGCTTAATACCAAGTATCTTAGCAGCTTTTAATTGGGGAGTATTATATTGTTTTACTAGGCTGCACGCTATATATGCTCTAATAACTGGTAGTATCTTTCTTGTGTATATTTCGCAAAATGATCTCGTAATAATCACCTATTCACATAATACGATTTATTATAATGGGTTATATATCAATAAAAATGTTATTGAAAAGAGTTAATTAAACCGGGGATTTAATGCAAGATAGGAATTGTTTTAGAGTGATCGTGGTTAGTGATATGATCTATGAAGGACGCAGGGAAGATATCAGCGGTGAACTAGCAGTTAGTCTTTTAAAGGGAAAAGGTATTTGTGTATCTGACAAGACTATTGTGAAGAATTCCTATAGGGATGTGCTAAGAGCGATTAAAGAGTCAAATGAACGAGTTGTTATACTACTTGGTGGTACAGGTCCGAGTCCAAGAGATATCACAGTTGATGTTGTTGAGGAACTATCGTGGAGATGTTTACCTGGATTTGGTGAAATATTTCGTCAACTATCTTTTCAAAAAATAGGTACTTACACAGTGTTAACACGCACTAGTCTTTGCATTCTCTATGATGGTAAAATCGTGATTGCTTTACCAGGATCGCCTGATGCTGTATCTTTAGGAGTTGATTTATTATCTCAATTTATAGAGCACCTTATCGAAGAGGTTGATAGATATGAAAAACCACACAGAGAACAAAGGTAGTAAATGTGTAATTGGCTTTGATATATGGGGTACCTTACTAGACTTAGATAGGGTATTAGAAGCTATTGGAAAGAGCTTAGCATTGGATCTTGGAATTAACTATGAGCAAGCTATTAGAAAAATATTTGAAATACATAACGAAGCTCGTAGAATAAGGCGGTTAAACCCGGATATAAAGCCATCTCAATTAATAGAAGCGGCGAGCCAAGCAGCTACAAATGTATTTAATACCTCTATTAGCGCTATAAACAACGCAATCTCACATACGTTTGAAAATATAGGAGATGAGGTTTTATTTAGTGACACCTTACCAAGTCTTATGAATCTTCAAAGTAATAATATTGAGCTAGGAGTTGTTGGAAACGTTTTATTCTGGAGTAGTGTATATACAAGAATTCTCATAGATAGACTTGGATTAAGTAAATACTTTAAAGCAATGATCTTCTCGGATGAGCTAGAAGTCTCTAAACCAGATAGAAAAATATTTCTAGAATTCTGCAAATTAATGGGGGTTGAACCAGGTAATCTAATCTACGTAGGAGATAATGTAATAGAGGACATAGGGGGTGCGCTATCAACTGGCGGTATTGGGGTATTGATTAGGAGAAATAGCGGTGAATTAATAATACTAAAAGATATGAGAGTAGCATCGATCTCAAATCTCCTAGATCTGGTAAAGATATACAATGTTTTATGCAATTAACTCCAAGAAGGGGTCTGAATGAAGCTACACTTAAGAGAAAATGTATTATATGAAGGTGTTTTGACAGCAAGCCTTGGTGGAGAGATCTATGTTTCACCTGTAGGATTTCGAAGAGTAAAAGACATTGTAGAGATCAAGGTTTATAAAGGAGGATTGCTTGAGAAAGTTATTCGTGAACAAGGAGAAATTATATTAAACATTACACATGATCCATTAATTTTAACCGAGACAGCGTTTAAGAGCAAGATGATGACAAGTCGATCAGTAGAGGAATATGTAGAGTTCAACGAGGATGGTGTAATCCTTAGGGACAGTATTGGATATGTCTTACTCGAGAGGATGGGATTTAGTGATATTGGTGAATACTACTTAGTCAAATACAAAGTAAAAAAGATCGCCACAAAAGACGATCAAAATGTTGAACCTTTCTCTAGATGTTATGGAGCCCTTGTTGAGATAGCAGTATATATTAGCAAGATAAATGCATTAAAAAACAATCTAAAACTTGTCTCAGATTATCAATCCAGAGTAAGCATGATGCTAGAAGTAGTTAATAAAACATGCAGTGAAGAATATACTGAATTAGCACATAGATTAATAAAGGTGCATTCAATTCATGAATCCCAGAGTAGTAATAAAAACACCGGCTAGACTTCACCTAGGTATTATCAACCCATTTAATCCAAAGTACAGATTATACATGTCTCTTGGAGTTGCAATCGATTATCCAAATAATATTGTAGTGGTCCACTCCAATAAACCATTTATGATTCAAGGATGTAGGTCCAGCGAGATTTACGATAAAATAGCTAGAATTATAGATGAGTATGATCTTAAAACCGGCTATGTATATATTGAAAAGTGTATTCCAAGACACGTTGGTCTTGGTTCAACAACACAACTTTTATTAGCGGTCGCTCATGGTTTACTCCTCGCTAATAATATAGACGAAGATATTGAAACCATAGCGAGGAAGCTAGGTCTTGGTAGCGTATCTGGTGTTGGAACATATGTGTATAAGTATGGTGGATTCATCATTGACTCTGGTAAAAAGAGTTTACATGAATTTCCCAGATTAATATTTAGGCATGATTTTCCAAGTAAATGGAGATTTATCGTTATCACGCCGCGGGGAATAGGCTTAGATGAGAAGCAAGAAGAAGCGGTATTTAGAGAGCC
>JAWAPI010000050.1:0-8750 GCA_038894495.1 Desulfurococcaceae archaeon | reverse complement strand
TTTCAACCCCTTAATCTTTTCTAGCGCCTTTGTTGATAAAGCAAAGTCAAGGCTATTTTCGCGAGTGTTCATAGTCCACAATGGCTTGAGAGGCATTGTCACATAGTCCCTATTTGGATCTATTATTACAATAGATACTTTTTCATCGTTAAGTTTAAACTTACTTGTAATAGATGCTACCATGTTTTTCAACAAAGTAGTTTTACCACTCCCTGTTGTGCCTAGAACCAATATATGTTGATAAAAAGCTTTCAATGGTAAGTGAAGATGAGCATCTCCATTGAAGACTGGTATATCACCGATTGTTACATAGCCTAGGAACACGCCTTCCGAGGGTAAACCTAGAATTCTCTGTATAACACTTGGTTCTTTTAGTAAAACAACAGGGCTTTGAGGCTCAATTACATAGTTAGCAACCTGGACAGAGTCCGTCTCTGGATCATATGCTAGGAGAGGCTTTGCCTTAATCCTTGTCCTAGTTATTAATCCAGTGACCTCCGAGCTTGGTAGTGGAAAATACATCTCGGGCAAGTCTAATTCTGCAAGAATATCTCTTCTCTCAACGCTTATCACTTGCAAACTAACAATATTCAGAGTCTTGATATCTACAACGCCAAGTATACTTCCAGCTTGTGCTAATAAATAATAGTTCTGGAAATAGACTACCGGGTCAACATCAAATACAACATACCCACCCTCCTCATTTATCATAGAAGGATTAGTCCGTGACACGTATCCAACAATTAATCCAATCCTACTAGCAAGTTCAACTGCTTTCCTCAACTTGTCTCCAATTGATTTTACGATATCATGTGTTGACAAGTGTTTTAAACACCTGTCATGATCTATTCTCTACAAAACACTTATATATTGACTAGTGGCCTCCTCCGATAAACCAGTTGAGTAAAGCATATATGAGGTTATTGAACTAGTTAACTTCTTCACTCTGCGATCAACTATTAATATACTTAGAGGGAGAAGAGACCCCATATTTATACTATCATACAGTATGTATTCAAGTATTTTATCAGGTTCCTCATCAATAGTATCAATAGGCTCTACTCTATATGTAACGTAATTACCTATGCCCCCGGTCATTGGATATAGTCTCCTGGGGACAACAATGTACCACATTAACCTCGTAATATTCTTAGATTCGTGCTTTAAGCCAAGAGGTCCTATAATAACCGGTTTATCAATCGGCAATAAATTGCGAAGTGTGAGAGTAGATATGTATGCCTCATCGTTTATCCTCCCCACGGATAACTCCATGGGATCTATAATGGAAAGATAGTAGCTTCTTTGTAGTCTCTTAACAACACTCAGTAATACAACGGATTTTTCAATTAATTTTGTGATCAAAATCAATCTTTCCATGTTTAAATACTCAATGCTATCTATGTATATTTTCAACTTTTCTTTGTTGACTAAGTATCGTGTCTCATGAACTGGAATGGATGGATAGATCAATGGACCATCAATAAATAAGATTACTTTATCATCTAATCCTTGCTCTACGAATCTCCTAAGCAAACAGTTCTCGAGACTTAATCTCAGCTCGACAAGCACTATGTGTTTATCATAGATACTTGAATAAGTTATCCCTAATGGATTCGCGATCATGACTCCTGGATATTTCCCAAATTTGTCAATAATATCTGATTCTAACTCAACCTCGGGGACAATAGCTATGTGTTTACAACATGGCGCTTCAAGCCCGATGATCGATTTTATATCTGGAACATCAATGCCTCTACCACTAAATCTACTATACACTGAGCCAGCTCCAATCGATATGAACACGTATGGTGCTTCAATAGCCCTTGAACTCGTATCCATAGCATATATATCAGAGTCTACTCTACGAGGCTTAAAATCCATTGGTCTAGCGATTTTATCGCTTAGTACTTCGAGGTCTCTCCTTGGTGCTTCATCAAGGAACTCAAGTGCACTTCCAGGGGTTTCCTCTCTTGTGATTCTGCTACCGGCTGTTACCCTTCTCTTGAGTTCCTCAATGAATATCTGAATATAGCTCAAAGCAATACCCATATGACTATAATGGTTTAAAAGAGATTTGTATATTTTCTTTTACATGTCTAGGGTGCTCATACTTGGCAACGAGTAGCAAGAGAAAAGTACTAGTGCTTGGAGACTGGGATGCTGACGGGGTTGTTGCAACCGCTTTACTAACCTATAGTCAAGAATACGCAAAGAAGTATCCATTCGAGGAAGAGGCTTTATTAGTAAAAATGCCTGTTGACCCAGATAGAGTTAAATACATGTTGTCACAGATCAAGGAGGAATACGATGTTGTCTACTTCCTTGATATACCATACAGCGAGATACTTGGAAATATCGCGAAATTGATGAAAACTCATTTCGGAGTTAAAAAAATAGTGTTTATAGATCATCACATTGCAAGCATGCAAAGAGTAAATGATCTAAAAACAGTATTCGACGAGTGCATAGTGGATTATAGAAAACCAACAACTGTGTTAATATACGAAGAGTTAACAAAACACAATATCTCAATACACATCAAGCTAAGGGAGTTTGTAGAGGTTATAAAATACATGGATTCAGGGAAGAGAATACCTCCTAGGCTAATGAAACTATTTGAGATTGCAAAGATGATCTCCAAGGCTCTTACGGCCGTTCGAAACGAGGAGTTATGGATTAAGACAATAAACTGGCTTGCAGACCCTACACCGAGTCCAATGCCGCTAAACGAGACAATGTGGAACATGGTGAAGAAGATCATTGAGGATAGAGACAAGGAGGTAACAGATGCAGCTATGAGACTTGCAATAGCAGCTGTCAAAGTAGGTGATTTTAGATTTGTAGATGCAAGGCATGTTTGGAAAAAGAGAGGTGCAACTGCTCTTGCTTCAAAGCTATCTCTTATCCTCAAAGCACCTGTTGTCATGCTCGCTGGTACAAATAGAGGTTACTCATTACTAATAATTAAAGCATCTAATAGCCGAGCTTACCGCATAGCCAAATACCTTCTAGCCGAAGGGTTAGCACTTGACATCGCAGGACATCCTAATTTAGCGATTGTGAGAACTCCAAAGGATATAGATGTCAAGGAGCTTGTTGACAAATTGTATAACGCACTTTACTATGTATCTTGATATCCTGAGGTATAATAATGGATATTTTACTCATTAGAGAATCCACCAGTCTCCATAAGCCTATTTATACACACCCGGAGAACCCCAATAGGATCGTTAAGATAAAGACAGCACTAGTATCAGCTGGTTTAAATGTATCTTCAACAAGCATAGATCTAGTTAGTAGAAATGAAGCATTGAACCTAGCGTGTAAGGTGCACGCAAGGAACTACATTGATCTATTAATGAAGCTATCCAAGGAAGCGCCAGTCTCTATAGATGAGGATACATACATGGATAAGACAACACTTGACCTCGCATTGGGGTCTCTTTACCTATCATATATATATGCACGTGAGAATAGAGGAGCGTTCCTTATAACACGTCCCCCCGGTCACCACAGCGGCTTTAAAGGTAGAGCAATGGGAGCTTCAACACAAGGTTTCTGCATATTAAATAATGCAGCGGGTAGCGTGTTTGGATTCCTCGAGAGTGGAGTGAGGAGAGTAGCTATAATCGACTTTGATGCTCACCATGGAAATGGAACAATGGAGATATTCTATAGAAAGCCAATATTGCATATAGATATACACCAAGACCCAGATACTCTCTATCCTCATACTGGATACCTCGAAGACCTAGGTGAAGATCAAGGATACGGGTACAAGGTTAACATCATACTACCTCCAGGCACTGGTGATGACTTATTTAAAGCAATAATAGATAACCTGCCAAAAATCCTAGAGAAATACTCTCCCGAGGCTCTTGTTATATCAGCCGGGTTTGATGGCTTTGTGAACGATGGATTAGCTGATTTAAACCTAACTGAAAAATCCTACTACGAACTCGGATCACTAATAGAAACCCTAGACATCCCAACAATAACAGTTCTAGAAGGTGGGTATAGTATTGGATTAACAAAAGGCATTGTTGCATTTATTAAGGGATTAATGAACCTTCCTATCGAATACACTGAGATATCAACTACCCCTAGATCACTTTATAGAAGAACGATTTTAGAAATTAATAGTTTATTTGAGAAGGTTGCACAAAGGATCAGTTAATATGAATGAACAAAAAGAGATAGAAGTGAAAATTCAAATAGAAAATCCAGATATAGTTCGTGTATTATTGGAATCTATGAATGTTGAGATGATAGATCATTGTATCGAGGAAGATCACTATTTCAATCATCCATGTTTAGATTTCGCATTAACAGACCAAGCTCTTAGATTGCGTAAACGAACTTGTAATAAAAAAGGAGTGTTTTTCACGATCACATATAAAGGCCCAAGAGAAAATAGGTTGGATACCGTTAAAACACGGGAAGAGGTAGAACTATTTCTCGGGGAGCAAGCTTGGAGCAATATGTTTAAAATACTAAATAAACTAGGATTCAAACATGTCATCGGCTTTACAAAGGAAAGAGAAATATACAGAGGTGAGGGGTTCACACTATCCATAGACTACTTGCATGGTGTAGGTTGGTTCCTCGAAATCGAGTTAGAAAAGCATAGACCAGAGTCCTCACTTAGTGAATTAACTTCAAGAATCATTCAAATCACCATGGGAAGAATCATAGAGAAAACTTATCTTGAAATATGCCTAGAGACAAGGAATTGCTCCGAGATTAAGGGCAGAGGGAATGTTAATTACTGAATAATTGAAAATACCATACTGGGTAATCCTTAGTAAACTCGATCTCCTGGTAGAAGCAAATTTGACACATTGTATTTTATGCTTTTATAGATTTCCTGAATTGATCTATAAATTCCTCGATAGAAATTGTTGATACATTGTATTTAACATAGTTGTAGTATCGCATGGGATCATCTGTTAGTATTGGTAGATTACGTAGAGTTGCAATCGAGACATTATATACATCTACTATGTTGAATTCGTTACCATGTGTAACTAGATCAGCAATTATAAGAGAGGCTCTTATAACTACCTCCTTATCAATGGTTTCAACAACATAGAGATCATGGAGCATCTTCATTGCTTTATCTAATATGCTATAATCTTGATACTTATAGTATATGTATGCGAGAAATTCACTCAGAGTGAAAGCTGCAACATGTATTTTAAACTTAGAGAGGATCAAGACTAGTAGGTCGCGGACCTCGGTCGAGTGCAGATACATTATAGCACTGGTATCTGCTAAAAATTCACGATAAATCAGTGTTGATGACATATATGTGATCAACCTTTCTTATCCTTGTTTTCTAGGAGCTCTAACTACCTCAATAAATTTCTTGGCATCTTTGTATTCAATATTTAGATCTATTTTGGAGAGTTCTTCTTTAAGTGATGTTAGATGCCATCTTTCTATTAATGTCTCAATAAGTTCATTGAATGATTGAAAACCCATTCTCTCCTTAAGCTCCTTGAGTTTTTGCCATGTTTCTAAGCTAACAGCTACTGTTTTCATATTATACTACCTGGGCTCTTCTCCTCGTATATAATCATGTTAATTTGATCTGGTTTAATACCATTGCTTCTCACAACGTCCCGATATAATACTGCAGATGCCCTTGCCTGCCTTTCCTTTGTTATGAGATTAACCTCGAATAAACCAAATTTTTGCCTAAAACCATGAGCCCATTCATAGTTGTCATTTATTGACCAGTAAAGGTATCCATGGACTTTTACCCCTTGCTCGATGGCTCTATGTAATGCGTATATATTGCTTAAAATGAATTTACTTCTCATGATATCTCTGTGATCAGATGTCCCGTTCTCGGTTACGTAGAGAATGCTAGAATACCTTGAAGCCATAGTAATAGAGTCTAGGAGGCCCTCAGGGAACATCTCCCATCCCATGCCATCACACCATCTTCCTGCCTTTGAAAAACTATAAGGTACACAAGCATATCCATAACCTACTACTGCTTCAAAGTCTAGAATAGGTAGTGGATTTTTCTCTTTTCTCCTGATCACAAGCCTTGTATAGTAGTTCACGCCTAGCCAGTCAAGTGTATTTTCCGACGATCCTAGTTTTATATATGATTTTTCATCGAATCCTGTATCTACCTTCCCCTTAGTAATAGCGTCTAGTATCATGTAGTTATGGAAGTAGTTATAGTGCTCACTTGACTTAGCGCTACTCTCATCTAATTGATATGCTGGTATAAGATTATGAATTAGACCCACCTCTGCTGGTTCACGGGAGTCTGGATCTGCCTTGATCTTGTCGAATCTCTTGATAAGCTTATATGCTAATGAATGTGCTAAAACAGTATTTAAAAATACTTTTGGTAAAACATCAGGTTTGTTAACCCCGGGTGGAAACCCACTGTAGGGAGCCATGAAACCAAGTTCTATTGGAACCATGGGCTCGTTCATTGTAGACCACGTATCGACAATATCGCCTAATTTACTAGCCATGTAGGCAGCGTATTTTGCAAACTCGACGGGGAAATATTTCTCCAGGAGCCCTGTAGGTCCCTTACTAAGGTTCGATTCTCTGGCTCTTATTGGATTATGTATCCAGTATGGGAGAGTAAAATGCATTAAATTTACAATCACTTTAAACCCTCTTTTTCTTAGATCAAGGATAATATCTCGATAAGTGCTTATTGCCTCGTGATTTGCTATTGTATCTAGTTGCTCTATGGTCTCATCTGTGACTTTAACATCTTTTACTAAGTCATTTCCATCATATTCTACATCAACATCTATGAAGTACGTAGGGTGTGGAAAAATTCTACTCCACTCTATCCCAATTCTATATATGCTTGTCCCAAGCCATGACGCGTTATCGTGATCAACTTTATATAGGCCAAAATAATCGATTCCGTCTTCGGGTAGGTCACCGCTAACTATTCTACTAGATATGTTATATGGATCTCTAGCCCAATGCCACCAATCTGTATTGGTATCTATATGTCTTCGATATCTATCACCCATTTCAAATTGAAAACCAGACTGAGAGATACCCCATTTAAAGCTCGATGGAAACTCTATCATCACTTCACCAGCCCCTAGTTAATAATTTATTTGATTCTATTTTATAAAATAGTTTAATTTTATAAATATTTATATATTTATATTCTTCGTTAAGAAACGTGTATTCTTACAAAAAAATACAAAATTATAAAAATTTATAAACTTCTTATCCATATAAAACTTATTGAAAATGGTGGCCTAGATGAACCACTGGAAAATAATGGTTGTAATATTCGTAGTATTAATACTCATAACACCAATTGTCTTAACCCCAACACCGGTTCAATCACAAGAGATAAAAAGAGAAGAAATGATCGTTGTGGGAGGAGCTTGGTGGGAACCCCCCAAGAAGTGGAATCCATTCAATTATGGTGGCTCAGCCTCGGGTGTTGTCGGATTAATATATGAGCCTTTATACATATGGATACCCATTAAACCGGAGGCCGAGCGCTTTAACCCATGGTTAGCGAAGGAGCTACCTACTTGGGAAACATCGACTCGCGTAGTTATTAAATTAAGAGATGAAGCCAAGTGGTGGGATGGAAAATCAATTACCGCTGACGATGTCATATTCACATTCTACGAGGTCCCGAGGTAACTATCATGGTGTGCATGGTGCGGTATGAGAGACTACGTTGTTAATATTCAAAAGATCGATGATAAGACAGTTAGAATCATATTATCCGAGACTCCAAACTATGCTGATTTCTTATTTATGCTATATAGTGCCCCGATCCTACCGAAACATGTATTATCAACATTTGTGGATACGTATAAAGATGAGTTAGTAGATCTAGGTAAGTGGCCTGTCGTCGCAACAGATAAGGATGCAAAGAAAATAGTTGCAAGCGGTATGTACAAGGTCCACACTCTCGCCGATGATCACTTCATATTAGAACGCGTCGAAGACTGGTGGGGTAAAGATGTATTTGGTTTACCAGCGCCAAAGTACGTTAAGGGGGTAGTTGTATATAGTAACCAAGTTGCCGCGAACATGCTTGGAGCAGGTGAGCTGGACTGGAGTAACTTCTATATACCCGGAGGCCCAGACATGGTTAAGAGAAAATTAGCTATATCATACTACAAGGAATATCCATTCTACCTGTCAGCCAACGTAGCATTCTTATTTGTAAATACCGAGAAGCCCCCGTTCAACGATCCTGTTTTCAGGAAAGCAATGTATTATGCCATAGATGTAGACAAGATAATATCAGCTGCGTTTGAAGGTGTTGTAGTTAAATCTTACCCTGTTGGGCTATTACCTTACTGGGAGAAGTACCTAGCTAAAGATCTACTCGCCCAATATGGATACAAATACGACCCAGCTACATCCGAGGAGTTGCTAAATCGAGCTGGTTACATTGATAGAGACGGTGATAAATGTAGAGATATGCCTGATGGTACTCCACTTAGGTTTAGAATAATAGTTCCCTATGGATGGACTGACTGGATGTTTGCAATCATTAACATAGCAGATGATCTGAGAAAAGTTGGTATATGCGCGGAGGCATACTTCCCAGACTTTAGTCTCTATGTATCAATGATAGATAGAGGTGAATATGATGCTGCTATAAACAATTTTGGAAGCTTTGCATCCCCACACCCATATACACTATACTACTGGGCGTTTAGAACTTCACCTGGAATATGGATTGGTAACCACGGGAGGTACAACAACCCAGCACTCAA
>JAWAPI010000049.1:5483-9336 GCA_038894495.1 Desulfurococcaceae archaeon | reverse complement strand
GTATAGTCTCCCATGTAGAGTTATCCGGAATGTCTTATCAATAGGTATTTTAACCTCAGTTAGTTCCCTTGATCTCTCTGCAACGATCTCCACGTATGGATCAACAATAGCATCGATCGGTATAACCCTATATACTATTGGGATTTCATTTATGTAATGTCTTAACTTCTCCACGGCTTCATAGGGATCTCCAACTCTAAGAAGTATAATAGAAGGCCCTTTATCCACGATTACATAATCTAGCCCTGTTCTTCTTAGTCGGCTAATTATAAATCTATAATTATCTAATCCTTGCTCATGTGTTAAAATAATGTTGAAACTCATATAGCTACACTCGCATGAAGTTACGTCCTATATGAATAAAGCATCGCACTTAATAAATTCTCATGTATTTATTTGACTAATAAATAATAGTTTTCATTTTTTATCTTACAAAGGTGGTTGAATGAGTAACTTTGACATTATAAAATGGGTTCATGATAAACTCCTAGAAAATAAAAAAGTTGCATTAACAATGGTGATTAGTAAAGAAGGAAGTGGCCCGCGCGATCCAGGGGCAATGATGGCTATAAGTAGTGATGGATCTAAGATAGGAACTATTGGCGGAGGAGAGGTCGAGAAGATAATTATAGATGAAGCATTGAAATCCATCACAGATGGAAAACCACGTAAACTCAAAATCGCGCTTGGAACGGAAAACATACCTGTGGATGCGATGAGAACGAGAATGCTATGTGGTGGTCTAATAGAAGTGTTTATCAACGTTCTAGAGCCTCGACGCAGAGTAATTATATTTGGAGGAGGCCACGTTGGTAAACCCATCGCTGACATAGCAAGTCTATTAAAGTATGATGTAATAGTATTAGATACTGATCCAAACCTAGCAAATAATGAGAGGTACCCCTACGCGAAGTGCATAGTTACAAATAATCTACCTAGCGAAGTCGAGAGACTTGCGATAAGTGAAAACGACATCGTCGTAATAGCTTATGGAGATGTAGAAGTGGATTATCATGTATTAAAGACACTAATAATCTCTGGTTTCAAAGGGCATATATGGGCGCTATGTAGTAGGAGAAGAGCCTCATGGATGATTAATAGGTTAAAGGATGAGGGTGTAAACATAAGCCATATTAAAGATAGAATACACTCTCCCGCAGGATTTGATATAGGATCAGATACTCCGGAAGAGATTGCTATAAGTATTTGGGCAGAGATCATATGTGAATTAAAGAAATGCGCCAAACCTGTAAAATCACTTAGCATAGTGACATAGTAGAGTATTATTTATTTAATCATCTTAATAACTCTCAAGATCTCTTCATTATCTAGTTTAACCGCATGGAAGTATCCATCCGAGATAGCTCTCAAGCTTTGATTATCACCCTTGATCATTACTGTATACAACCTAGACTTTGCCTTTGAGAGTTCCCTTCGGATGGGATCAAGCGATACTCTATCAATACCATCCGATATAAGTATAATAGAACAATCCCTCAAGCCAAGCTTATTAATATCTGAAAGAGCTGTTAATAACGCTCTAGTGATATCAGTCCCTCCAGCGTTTCTTATCCTGGCAACATATTCTAGTAAGCTTGTTACATCACGGATTTTAACTCCCTTACTTAGTTTTACCATTCTATGTGGTTGACTATCAAAAAATCTAAGAAATAACTCTCTTAGCTCTTTAACCGATCTCATGTATAGTGCCAATCCAAGTGTCTTAGCCCAGAGCATCTTATCGCCTTCCATACTACCACTTTTATCAATAAGAATATATATAGGTCCAGATGCCTCCTCTATTGATTTCTTGTAAAGCAGCAATCTCCCTTCTACGAGCTTAAAGTAGAATAAATCATCATCAAGAACTATACTCCTTGGAGCGATTCTCTCGAGATCATTACCTAGTTCATATCCCGTCTTCTCTCCTCTACGTGTATATCTATGTTTCCTTCGCTCACTTAGATCTCCATATTTTATACCTTTCAATACCTCTAATAATTTTCTTATATCCGCATTATGAGCTAATCTCAAGAGCTCAATTGAATATTCCTCGATTGAATCGGTACTACTAGAGCCTGGAAGTAAACCTTCAGCGATCGATCTCAGCTGAAATATTCGATCCAGCTCGTCTCCCATGCTCTTTAATAATCCATCTATCTCTTCTCGAGTCGGAGAAGTCTCAGTCTGTGGAATACTATCCACTGGAGTTTTTGAATACGCTTTCTCAGTTATCTTTAACAAGTAGATAGATGCTGATAGAAGACTCTTAAAACTGTCAAGAATCGTCTTAGACCTTATTAGTGACCCATTCGTAGTGTTTAGGATGGGATCAACGAATAGTTTTACAAACTCGTTCCTACTATCCTCATTTACTACAGGTGCAGGAAGGTAGAATATGTAATAAAGATCCACGGCTAAATTAATATTAATATTGTCTACGCTCCTATTAGTTAGTAAGCTAGCTATCTTAAGAACTTTTCTCGCTCTATATTGTACCAGGGGACTCTCATAATCTATTCCCTTCAAAATTCCTTTCTTTATTGTATTCATAAAAGTAGCCTTCCTCTAATATTTTCTATAAGGTGTTCTATGTCGCTTAGTACACTTATTGCTTTTGATTTGACTTGGTCATCTATTGTTGATTCAATGATTTTCTTGATCTTCTCGCGTGCTTTCTCTAGTCCACGAAGATATTCTAATAATCGAGGATCAAAGTCAACCGACTTTACCAAATATACCTTAACTTCTTTCATGTTGTTTTCTATTTCGAGTAGATCATTGAGTATTCTATCTCTTGTCCCAATCTCCTCTAGTAGTATAAAGTATATTTTGTCCTGATCTTCTCGACTACTTGAAGCTATGTATTTTAAGACGGCTAGGTCTTCTTCGAGAACCTCTCTTCTACCATTTAGCAAGGCATGTGCTGCTAGCACTTTTAGTGCTTTTCCTTTTCTACGATCTGTTAAATGAATGCCTTGATCCTCAAGAACAGCGAACAATTTGATTAATTTATGCTTTATTCTCGAAAGATCCACGGTGTAAAGAACATTATTGATCTCCTTGAGATTATCAATGGTTAATACACTACTTGGAGCTCTATACCCCTCGCGTTCTATTTTCCATGATGCTTCTAGCAATTCTAGCCACTTATCCTCGCTCACTGGTTTTACAAAGTGTCTTATTAGGAACCTATCATATAATGCATTGTATTCTGGCTCTTCTGGGACATTGTTGCTAGCTGCGATTAATGTCCACAATGGAACAGATATCTCGCAGTATCCATCATATATAACTCTCTCGTTCATTAGAGATAAAAGGGTGTTTAATATTGCGGAGCTAGCATTAAAGATCTCATCTAGAAAAGCTATCTCAGCCTCGGGTAATTTACCACGAGTTATTCGCACATATCGCCCTTCTTTAAACGATTTTATATCAAGTGGTCCTAGCAACTCATCCGGCTCGGTGTATTTCGTAAGCAAGTACTTGAAAAAACGAGCATTAATCAAGTCTGCTGCTCGCCTAGCTAGGGCTGATTTAGCTGTCCCAGGCTCACCTACTAAGATAACATGCTCAGATGTGATCAATCCAAGAGTAATAATGAGAGACTCCTCACCTCTGCCAATAAATGGCTTCTCGAGTTCCTCCCTGAATTTCTTTATAGTGCCGATAAGATCCCACCATCCTTCTTTCAAACTAATTCACCAATTATCAAAGAACATTGGTTTTTTAAATCCAATGAAACCATCATTTTCTATATTAATAGACTATTATATATAGAGATGAGCGTAAAAGACTGTATCAAGCAGTATTCAACATATATTAGTTATAAAAATACCGCTTTACACTCGTC
>JAWAPI010000049.1:0-5473 GCA_038894495.1 Desulfurococcaceae archaeon | reverse complement strand
AGATCTCATATCATGAACAAAAGAAACTAAAAACTTTCAACAATGCACAATTTGTTTATCATTAAAGTGTTTCATCCAATCACGTCGATGTTTTATTAACTAAGGGCTTTGTGGATACCCCAGACTTACTATTAACTAGTTTTAACGCTATGATCCATAAAAACACTGTAAAGGATACTAGCACTACTGTGTTAGACAATAACTCCATTTGAACAATCAATAACTCTCCTGACTCAACGTATTCAAAAACCATGTCAACTATAAACATCACTGCAGCACTAATAGATATTAATGCAAGCAAATCAAGTCTATACTTATTACCAAACATTGTCTTACGCCACGCTATGAGTGATACTATAGAAAGCATAAACATTAGGATTGCATACATTGTATTCACCATTATATCTTTTTCAAGGTCGAGACCAATCTAACGAATCTGTAAATGTTCAAGTGAATTGACCTCGAGATCGCGAAGACCACTATCCACGTTGCCACTACTGCAATAGTCATTGATCCACCGACTATGGTAATCTCACGTATAAGTATTGGCATATACTCGGGGCTACTAGCAGCTGTAAGAAACGGGGGATAGGCTACTATCTCACCGTTTAAAATATGCTCTATCATCAAAACTAGTGATCCTCCAATTAACATAGTCTCCAGCGCATCAAATCGAATGCTCAGTTCTTTTAATAAAAATCTCCTAATTACCTTTATTAATAACCCAATAGACAATGGTGTAATAAAGCAGGCCATATCAACCCCTCTTATAAATATAAAACTCTTAAATAATTTTTATGATGCAATTAATCAATGTGATATAACGAGACCCAGAGGTCAATGGATACAATGATAAAGGAGACTAACAGAAGTAGATCATGTCTTGATAGGCAAAAAACTATAATAAGCACCTTAATTAACAACATAGAACTATATTTCTCAAATGGGTTCCTCAACAGCGAGGGATTAAAATTAATACAGCAAATGGCGAAGATAAGCGCTAGACATTGTCCAAAATACCTTTTGTACATTAGAAAAGTAAGGAAAACGAAAACGTATGAAGACGTGTTAAAGTTACTAAATGTTCTCCAGCAAGACCTCGAGATGAATTGATCTCAGGTAAGTTTATTAACCCTTAAAACACTGAAGCTAATGCATATGTATGTATTCGAGTTGGGTTAAATGGAATCAGATAGGAAGGAAACTAAGGGATCCTCCATCCTTACAAATATAATAGATCTTAAACCAGGGATGGAGAATGTAACAGTGAGAGGACGAGTCCTCGTGAAAACTCCGCCGAGAACAATAGAGACATCAAAAGGAACCAGAACAATAAGCAACGCCATGATTGGTGATTCAACAGGTAGAGTGGAGGTAGTTATGTGGGGCGAAAAAGTAACAACACTAAAAGAGGGAGATGTTGTCGAGATTAAGGGTGCATGGGTCTCCGAGTATAGAGGAAAGGTTCAGTTAAATATAGGTAAAAGCACCACTGTTACCGAGATTCCAGCTAATAGTGTTCCCGAAGAGATACCAGAAGCAGAGCCAAGAGCCACTGGGACCTATCAACGCAAGCCTAGTAGAAGATTCAATAAAAAGAAATTTTACAGGAGAAGAGGGGATGAAGGTGAATGAGCATACTCACAGAGAACCTCTAAGTGAGGAGGAATTACGTAAAAAGCTCGAGAAACTTGATCTCGAAGTCGTTGATAAGTTCATTGGAATGAGATCTCTAAAACCCGTGAGGAACGGTGAATTCCTTGGCGTCGAACAGGATAGATTCTACGTGGCAATAAGCGAAGAAGAGATATACGAGCTAACACCTCTTGCTTACTATATATGGGCTCTGAGCGATGGTGAACACACCGTGGAAGACATGGCTAACGATATATCTGAAAATGCCGAGATCGACTACTATCAAGTTGTTGAGCCATTATTGATCGTCCTGGATGAAATGAAGAAAGTAAAGCTTGTATCTTATTGAAACCCCTTATTAATTAAATAATTTAACTCTGTATTTTTATACATTATTAGGGATGACCGAAGACTCCAATACCGATTGATGGAGATACTCCACCCCTAGGGGACCCTTTAAACCACTGTAAAGATAGTTGCTTTTCCTAATCTAAATTTAGGTATGATCAGTAAAAATCAGCTTACGTGCTCCATGAATCAGATTTAATGAATCTTGAACCCCCTACGAGTGTGCTTTCCCGACAGCCTCTTCAACTGTTTGAAATCCATGAAGAATAAGCCATTGATGCAGTCCCACAATTAGCTTTGATACTATACTATGATCTTTTAGATATCCACTACCTATTTGCACTGCTCTAGCACCAGCTAATATAAACTCTGCTACATCACGCCATGTTTTAATTCCACCGCATCCAATGATGTTAGCTTTATACTCTTTGTATATGTCGTACACAACTCTAATTGCTATAGGCTTAATTGCAGGACCAGATAAACCTCCATATTTATTCGATAAAACTGGTCTCAAGGCATATACATCTATGGCCATAGCTTTAACCGTGTTTATAAGAGTTAACGCCTTAGCACCTCCATCCAGTGCTTTACCCGCGGACTCTAATACAAGGTCGCATAGACCTAACTTGGCAAATATAGGTATCTTAACAACCGAAACTGTATCCTTCACTATGTTGTACACTAAGCGGGGATCTCTTCCTATCTCCAACCCATGCTTTTCAACATGCGGGCAACTTAAGTTCAGTTCAATAGCTGAAGCACCTAACTCCTCGCTCGCGGCTGCGAGCTTAATAATTTCATTTACATCTCCACCCCCTATACTTATAACTATTGGTACTCCACGATACTTCGCTCTCTCAATGACTCTCGATAACCCTTTTGATCCTGGATTAGCCAAACCTACAGCGTTTAAAAACCCAATCTCTCCAAGATCTACTAAGATCGGCGGTGGGTAACCAGGTCTCTCTTCTAATGTAAAGGTTTTCGTAACGATCGCTGAAAAGCCTGCTTCTACAAGCTTATCGATATGCTCTGGCTCTGCGCCAAGAACTCCGCTCGCGTTCATTATTGGGTGCTTTAGTTTCAAGCCTCCAATAACTATCTCAAGACAGCTCGAGATGATCTACCACCTCATCGCAGTTAAATACCGGCCCGTCTCTACAAAGTAGAAAAGGAATTGGCTTCAACACGCAGCTACCGCATGCGCCAAGACCACACTTAACGATAGTCTCTATTGAAACATAGATATCGTGTGACTTATAACCACTACTACATATCTTTTTAAGCATCTCTCTTGGCCCAACTGCGAGAACAGCATCCCATGTCATTTTTCTCGCTAGCAACTTATCAACCAGGTTACTTACATAGCCACAATACCCAATTCCACAGTCCTCGCTAGCGTAAAACACTTCGTTCACCCATGGAGCAATGGTCTTTACATTAAATAATTCATCACTGTGTTTAACACCCCAAGCTACATCGACTGAAATTCCCTTATCATAGCAATATCTGGCAAGTAACGGTAATGGAGCAATACCTGATCCACCGGCGACATACAGTAGCCTACTATAACGATCTGGGATAAACCCTTTTCCGATCGGCCCCTTTAATCCGAAATATCCATTTTTGTCTCTTATTCCAATCGTTCCTGGCCCAATGACTTTAAACACTATTGATAACTCATATTTATCCTTCTCGTAGTTAGATATAGACATTGGAACCTCGTCAATACCAGGTATCCATATATTGACGAATTGTAGAGGTTTAGGCTTTGTTGAGAATGGCTCGATTAATCTAAATGACGCACGGTATAGTTTTCTACTTAGCGCCTCAACACTGCTCTTAATCATTGGCTTGAACATTTGGCTACACTCTTCGAGATGATCTTATGTAATTGATTAAACTTGTATATGTACCCTCATCTATGAGCTTATTTAGATATAATTGCGTGAACAGCTCTGTGGATGTCGTTAAGGAGTACATCTCGACGCCGTGTTCCCTAAGTAATTCGCGTGCTCCTTGCTCTCGGTCAACTATTACCAATGCTCTTATCGCAAAGCCACCTACATCTTTTACGTGATTTATTGCTCGGAGAATTGAGGAACCAGTTGTAACCACATCATCTACTATTATGACTCTTTTCCCCGTGACTTCGCCTTCTACAGCATTTCCTAATCCATGACTCTTCTTCTCTTTTCTCACATACACCAATGGTTTACCCGTATAGCAAGATATATATGCCGCAAGGGGTATACCAGCTGTCTCAACTCCTGCTATTACATCTATGTCCTTGAGGGGCACTCTTGAAAGTATTTCATTTACAACGCGAGACATTATTTGAGGATATCCATAAATCCGCCTTAAATCTATGTAAAATGGACTGGTTAACCCTGAAGAAAGCTTGAATTCGCCAAACTTAATCATATTGTATCTATATAGCTCTATTGCAAGCCACGACATTTTTCCACCTCTTCTAGCTGAGATCTGCTCAATTCCTCGATTATGCTCCCCGGGTCTGCTGCCCGTGTTATTAGCCTTCCTATTATTTCATAGTCAGCTCCAGCGCATAATGCAGATCCTGGTTTAGCTCCTTGAAAACCAATCCCTGGTGTATATATCTTAATCTTATCTCCAACAATGCTTCTAGCTTTTCTAATAAGCCATGGTTTTGTGGCAGGCACAATTATTCCATGAGCATTGATCTCGAGTGCATCGAAAACCAGTTCTTCAAAGTGTTGATCAATATACTTAGTTGAACCCCTATGAGACATTGATACAACAAGAATCAACTCCTTTCCATGATTATATGTATACCTAGCTAATTTTTCAATTGCATCATCTAATCCTATAAAACCATGAGCTATGATTGCATCAGCCCCTGTATTGAATACTTTCTCAGCTACTAAGATGTTAATGTCTCCGATATCCGCTAGTTTAAGATCAACAATTGTCTTAAGGTCCCCTTTTCTCTTAATTATACTAATGGATTTTAATCCATACTCGAGAAGTAATGGTAGACCTATTTTATACCCTTGTGCTTTGTTCCTAGTTTTCTCCACTATATCTATGAGACTTAGATCTCCTAAGTGCCCAAAAGGTGGGTCCAATGCAACTATTATCAAATGCCCGATTTCAATTATCAATACATGGAATTATAAATTTTACGTTGATCAAAACAAATAGACAATATTGCTAATATATGACAGTGCATTTGGGTATCATAAGATTATTATAAGATTGTATATTGAAACCAATAATAGGTGTCGACTTGCCAACATATTTAATTACGGTATCTGGGGAAATACCAATTAGGTCCCATAGGACAAGACCTCGGTTCTATAGAAAACTTATAGATAACATCGTTAACGCTGTCGAAAGATCTGGCTCACGTATCCTAGAAACCTACTTTCTAGAAGCAAAGATACTGGTTTCAACTGATAAGGAAGTAAACGCTGTGTTTACAAAAGTGTTCGGTGTTCACAAGGCT
>JAWAPI010000048.1:3359-9365 GCA_038894495.1 Desulfurococcaceae archaeon | reverse complement strand
ATGTTTTTAAGCTTTTTTGATATGGGTCGTTATAGGTGTCTGCTTTGAGTGAAAAGAAGGAGTATATTTTTGTAGTTAAAGTACGTGATAAGGAGATCCAAGTTAACGAGGATGTATTAAGGATATTAAGGGAATATATTAGAACACCCATGAGTCTCGAGGAACTTGCCGAGAAGCTTGGCCTTGAGAGCTGGGAGGACGCATATGAGTTCGTAAAAGCCCTTCCATTGTGGGTGATGTGGACTCCACCATCACTATGGGAACATAGACGTAAATGGGTCTCAGAGAAAATGGATGTTGAGAAGAAAGGAGAGTAACGGATTCCGTTACTTAACCTTTGCTATTCTACCCACACCAGGAGAGTAGAGCTCGCCACTTCTAAGTAATTCGTTTACTACTTCAAGTACGAATTCTCTTTCGTATCCCTCAGAGAGTGCCTTATTGTATAGCTCGTTTAGTTCAATCTCTCCGACATCGTCAAGTAGTCTAAATAGGAATTGCATAAATCTCTTCTTTTTCTCTCTCTTAGATGCAGATACACCTGACTCTAGTATATCTATATCTATCCTTCCAGTCTCAACATCGAATCCTACTTTTGATAAAGTAACCATCATTAGTCTTATAGCTTCTTCGGCATCTTCAATAGTCGCTTTTTGCCTTAATGCCATTTTAGCATGGGCTTCGGTGAGCCTAATTAATGCTTCAAGCTGTCTTGGAGTTATAGCGATAGCTGATGTTCCCTTTTCACCTGTGCTTAGAGATGCTTGTCTTAGACCAACGTAGAAATCCTCGATTAACTTAGCAGCTTCAGGTGTTAACTGTGGTCTTATATACCTCCTTGCATAACTAATGTATTTTTTCAAAAGCTGCATATCGATAAAGCTCTTTGCTCTTTCAGCCTCGGTGTGGATACCTAATATATGCTTAGCTAGTCTTCTATCGTAGTCAGGTTGTGGGATGTCCTGAATGATGAATATCAAGTCGAATCTTGATAAAATTGTTGGAGGTAGATCTATGTTCCTGCTAACAGGCTCTGTCGGGTCGTATCTACCATACCTTGGGTTACCAGCTGCTAGTACAGATGTCCTAGCATTTAACCTAGCAACAATACCTGCTTTAGCTATACTGACTGTTTGTTGCTCCAGTGCTTCGTGGATAGCGCTTCTATCCTCCTCTCTCATCTTATCAATCTCATCTATTGACGCTACTCCCCCATCTGCTAAAACTAATGCTCCTGCCTCTAGGTAGTATTCACCCGTGAGTTTATCTCTTAAAACAGTAGCTGTCAAGCCAGCTGCCGTGGAACCTTTTCCACTTGTGTATAAACCTCGAGGAGCTAATCTAGCTGTGAATTGGAGTAATTGAGATTTAGCAGTACCTGGATCTCCTGTGATTAAGGTGTGTATGTCACCTCTGATCCTGGTTCCATCGGGAAGGATCTTCGATGTTCCTCCAAATAGTAAAAGAGCTATTGCTTCCTTGATATCCCAGTAACCATAAATACCTGGAGCTATGCTATTGATTATTTTTTCTCTTATCCATGGATCCCTTGCTAGATCTTGTATTCTCTCCTCATCTTCCTTAGTTATGACAATTTCTTCGAGAACCTTTTCTTGAACTTCTATATGATTCACATCTATGTAGAATGAGTATATAGATCTGGAGAAGCGTCTATCGGGAGAGCCGATTAAGGGCTCTACTTTTAATATACCTGTCACAACGACTCTGTCCCCTGGTCTTGCACTATCAACGATGTCACTTGTCAGTATTGCCTCAATAGATCTTGGTATTTGTCCACCGGGGACCTCCTCTGGCTTCTCCTGTATGACGAGTTTCTGCCAATCTATGAATTCGCTTTCATCAACTACTAACTCGAATTTACCTGTTTTATGGCATTTAGGGCAATATGTTGGTCTCTCAACCCTGTCAGTAAACACTCCTTCTGGTGGGTAATCAAATTTACACCATCCCTCCTCCGTTATATGCTTATAAGTTGCTCTTATGAGCTTAGCATCTATCTTAGTAACTCTCGTTACAATGCCTTCAACTGATACGAGTTTATTTATAAGATCACTATTCAGCTCTCGTATTTTCATTATTTTAGGTGGATTTCGTATTCTTACATAGAATCTTCTAACAGCCCTTGCGTACTCAGGTTTTTCGTGGTTAATAATCTCTAATAGTGCTTGATTGAATGCCTCCAAAACCTCGGATGGTTTCTCGATTAAGTCATTTGCAAGGTTGCTATCGTGTATTATTAAGTCATCAAAGTCCACTATGAGGCTTCTCTGGTTCATTCTTACCATTTGTTCAACTCTCTCGTGATATTTTAAGTATCCCTCTCTCGACTTAAAGTTTTCGATGAAATTCCGAAAGAGTTGCACATAGTCAACTAGTTCTTTAATAGCTGTCTCAACCACGTATATCAACCCCTATGATCTTAGTATTAAAGATCCTGAGAAGTATTTTCAGCGTGTTATATAATTGTTTCTCCTCTTCACTAAGATCAGCAAATGTATCTGAGGAAACATCGGTTGTTATTATGCTTAATATCTTTGTTAACCTTGTTCTATATAGGTTTCTTGTGCTATCAGTTAGGTTTTGAATACTCTGTATAATTTGTGATACTTTACTCAAATCCTTGTCTTCTAGCTCCTTATATGTTTTTGTCAAAAGCTCTATTTGCTCCCTTATTATGTTGTAGAAATATCCTTGTAGTTTCTCGAATTTAAACTGGCTGCGGCTTCTTGTTTCATTGAAATATATCCTCGCAAGACTGACTTCATCAACTGGTTTATCATACTCTTTGACCATCTTCTTCTCATAGAGTATTCTAGCTATCCATCTAGGAATACTGTATTCAGCGCCTTTAACTAGCTCAACATAATCATCTTCAATGAAGATCTTTAGAGGTGGACCCATGTAAACAGCTCTAACTTCTTCTTCTTCAAAATCTCTCCTAATAACCTCTGCTATAATAGGAGTAAGTAGCTCTACCAGCCCACTCAATGTAAACTCCTCAACTTAATATCTTTGAGTCTCCCTTTATTACCCTACATTAGGCTATAGTTTTAAAGGAAAATGCCACACTGCAGGTGTCTAATCTGAGCGAGCTTCTATGGGCTGAGAAATATAGACCTAGAGCCCTAGACGATGTTGTTAATCAGAAAGAGATAGTTGATAGGCTAAAGAAATTCGTAGGAGAGAAAAACATTCCACACATGTTGTTTGCCGGCCCCCCTGGAACAGGTAAGACAACGGTTGCTCATGCACTTGCTCATGATCTCTATGGAGAGAACTATAGGCAATTCATGCTTGAGCTTAACGCCTCAGATGAGAGGAAAATTGAGGTTATCAGAACGAAGGTTAAGGAGTTCGCAAGATCCAGGGTTGTGGGGGAGGTTCCATTTAAAATAGTTCTACTAGATGAAGCTGATAACATGACATCTGATGCTCAGCAAGCACTCAGAAGACTTATGGAGCTTTACTCGGCTAATACTAGGTTTATTTTAACTGCTAACTACCCAAGCAAGATAATAGAGCCTATTCAGAGCAGATGCGCTGTATTTAGATTCACGGCATTGAAAAAAGAAGACGTTGTATCTAGACTTGCATTTATTTGTAGCAAGGAGAAGGTGAAATGCTATGATAAAGCACTTGAATTGATATATGAGCTATCAGAAGGTGATATGCGTAGAGCAATAAATATATTACAAGCCTCGGCAGCCCTTGGAGACGTCACAGAGGAAGTTGTATATAAAGTAACTGGTTTAGCTCACCCCATGGAAGTAAGAGAGATGCTTCAAAACGCATTATCGGGTAATTTCGAGGCTGCTAGAAGGAAACTACGGGATTTAATAATTAACTATGGATTAAGTGGTCTAGATGTTGTTAAGCAAGTTCATAAAGAGATTTTCAGCGCAGACTTGAAAGTACCAGATGAATTAAGAATAATGATAGCTGACCTGGCTGGCGAGATTCAATTTAGGCTTGTTGAAGGAGCAGATGATGAAATACAACTAAACGCGTTTCTCGCGAGAATAGCGTTGATTGGTAGGAAACTAAAGGTGTAATGATTTTTGAGCACTGTTAGATTCCCATGGATAATGAAGTATAGACCTAGAAACTTAGATGAGGTCGTAAATCAGGATAAGGCAAAAAAAGCACTAGTAGAATGGCTCAAATCATGGGAGAGCGGGATACCCAAGAAAAAAGCTGTTCTGCTTTATGGTCCCCCGGGTTGCGGGAAAACAAGCCTTGTAGAGGCGGCTGCTAAAACCCTAAAATATGAATTATTCGAGATGAACGCAAGTGATAGTAGGAGGAAGGAAGACATAGAACGCTTAGCAAAGGCAGCATCACAAATGACTGGTCTAAGAGCACGCAGAAAAATAATACTATTAGATGAGATTGACGGCTTAGACCCGAGAGCTGATATAGGTGGAATAGATGCTATAATCAACGTTATAAATAATACGAGAAATCCAATAATAATGACCGCGAATAACCCGTTTAGAGAGCATTTAAAGGCGATCAGAGACCTGGCGGAAAATATAGCACTAGACCGACTTAAAGACACTCATGTAGTAAATATCTTGATGAGAATATGTCAACAAGAGAATCTCCGATGCGAACAAAAGGCACTCGAGGAAATAGCACGTAGAAGTGAAGGAGATATGAGAAGCGCTATCAACGACTTAGAGGCTGCAGCAGCTATTGACGGCAAGGTAACACTAGAGAGAGTAAAGGCAGTATCGACATATAGGAACAGGGTCTATCCACCATGGGAGGCTCTCAGAAGGCTATTTATGGCTAAATATGTGTTTCAAGCTAAAGAGGCAATTACATCGACTGATCTATCCCCGGACGAATTCATTACATGGATAAATGAACATATACCATCTTGGTATGAAACACCAGAGGAAGTATCTAAAGCCTATGAGGCGTTAAGTAGAGCTGATCAATACCTCGGTAGAATTGTGAAAACGCAGAATTGGGACTTGTTATCATACGCCCTAGACATGATGGGTCCTGGAGTAGCATTTGCAAGAAGAGAGCACAGAGGCAAATTTGTCCCGTTCAAAATGCCGGAGAAGATAAGGCTACTCTCAGAAAGTAAAAGATCCAGGGAGTATAGAGAATCTCTCGCGGAGACGATTGCCCGGAGATTACTTACAAGTAAGGAGATTATCAAATCAGATGTGATACCATACTTAAGAGTCATATTCAAAAACAACCCGGAGTACGCTGCAAAAATCGCTAGAAGCTATGGTTTACCCGATGAACTTGTGAGATGGCTTGCAGGAGAAAAAGCAGGAGAAATATTGAAGTATATGAAAAGGGAGTCGAGAAAAAAGTAGAATATCATGTATGAAAATAAAGACCCCTAAAGATGGATATAAAAAACTCTTTTTGCTATACTTCATTAGAGTAGATTTAATCTTGGCTATGATTACACCAAGAAATAGAATTAACATAGTAGTAGTTAAGACCCACACCGATAGAGGCAAACCAATTATTAACTCTACGAATGCTTTTCTTGGTCCAAGGATGATCGCGTAATACGACGCTATACCAGTACCTACTAGTAACGCCAATATCGCAGAATACTTTAATATAGTGGTTTTGTATCCATTCCATACAACACCTAGGATTGTAATTGGTGCTAGTGGCAATAATAATACCGATGTCAATACTGACAACTCCACTATGAACCCAACGCGCATCATAGCTAGGATAGCAGCTAATAAGACAAGAAAACCATCTATGAGGCGAGCAATGAACAACTGTCTTCTCTTCTCCATCAATGACAAAACACTACCAGAGACAGCTAAGACTATGCTATTAGATGTTGAGACAGCTGCTCCAATAATTGATATGGCAATTAATGAGCCAAGAACAGGGTTCATTAATCTAAGTAAAAACGGAGTTACTTGATCTCTGGGAAGGTTTGCAGGCATTATTCCAATTATTGGTGCTAATGATGTTAGTAAACCAACTATCACT
>JAWAPI010000048.1:0-3349 GCA_038894495.1 Desulfurococcaceae archaeon | reverse complement strand
CGAATCCAAATATGAAGAAAAATAACAGGCTCTTTCTATATGAATCATAATCTCTATGGAGATATAGTCTCACTACTACCTGGGGATTCGTAATCGCGAAGAAAGCCCATGGAATAGTGTACGCTGTAAATACCCCAAAGCTCCAAAAACTTGTTAATCCAAGAACATTATTCTCCATCATAAGCCCAGTGATCTCACCGAGATTTATTCCATTAGATGGTAGGAAATAGAACATAGTCCATAATAAATAGCTTAGACCACATGTGATCATTATTAGTCCCTGATATAGGTCAGTTAATGCAACGCTCCACATACCTGCTACAGCTATCCACGCGTAGACTATTATTGATGAAACCAACAAAGCCTCTATTTCCTTAAATCCACCATATTCAAATATATGTGTTAACCCCATGATCTGTGCAGATAGATATGGTATCATAGCGAAGATGTATACAGCAGATACAATAACAGCTAATAGTTTACTATTATAGAGATCTCCTATCATCTGGGAGGGCGCTATCCATCCTTTTCTCTTCGACATCTCCCATATTTTCACTCCTATGGTCGATAAGAGTATAATAGTTGCACATAGATATACAAGTTCGAAGCCAAGTGCACCAACGCCAGTGGCGTACGCTAAGCCAACTAGTCCAATCATCATAAAAGCACTGTACGTTGTTGCAGCGTATGTCCCAGCTGCGAGTATTGGGCCCAGTCTCCCACTAGCGGTGTAGTAATCCCCGATGTCTCTTTTGAAATATCTCCTAGAGATCAACGCTAGAATACTACCGATGAATATATAACTTAATAATACAATGATGAACTCTAATCTCAATTGTGATCACCCCTTATTTTTCTTTAAGTAGAGGATTGAAAGCACTCCAATTGCTATTGTTGTAATAGCCCAGAACAAGAAAAGTTCAGGTCCCTTTGATTCTGATAGCAATGTATATGGCACCACGTACATTAGAACCATTAGTCCTAATTGAATATAAACATAGATCCTGGCCATCTCTTGATCACCGAACAATTGTTCGATTTTCTGAGAAATATATAAGAGATTAGATTTTAAATTTTTACTGTGTGGCATAAATGGGGGGAGATGTTAAGAGAAAAGTCTTAGAACTTCTTAAGAGTTATCAAGGAAAGTCAATACCTCAGTCGTTTATACATAGAATTCTTGGTGTATCAAAAAGCACGGTCTCAGAAGTTCTCAGCGAGCTTGAGAAGGAGGGATTAATATCTAGGACCATCATTGGGAGAGTGAAGATAGTGAATATCTATCCTTTCATAAGTGAAACTCAACTAGAATATGCAGTTAAAAAGCTAACTCTCGGATTAGTATTTTCAAGCGAGTACATGTTCTTGGGTGGGTTTATTAAAAGGCTGAGAAGAAAAGGGGTTAGCATTGATATTCTTGTTTATCGTGATGGATTAGAGGCGACCAGGGCCTTGGCATCAGGATGGATTGACCTAGTCCTCTCACCTCTTGTAGGGCAACTTTACATATACCCATTATATAGAACTTACAGGGTAATAGCTACAGGTCTGAGAGGAGGATTTAGTGTTCTCGGGTCCATCGATGATGAAGAAATATACTCAAGTCTTATTAGTACAATGGATTATGTAAGATCATATCTAATTAGGAAAAAGATGATCAAGGCAGAGAAGACGATTTACTATAATGACCCAATGAAGGTGATAACTGCGTTGAAAAGGAAGGGGATCATTGTAACGTGGCATCCTATATACTTAAAGCTTGAAAGAATTGGTTTAAAGACAATCTATACCCACAAAGACATCGACATAGGGTTTTGCTGCACACTAGCCGCGTCTACTAGTGTTGGTGAAAAAATGTTGAACAATATAATCAAGGCTTATACAGAGTCAATAGAGGATTACAAAAAGAATCCAGGCAAAAACCTCGTATACTACTCATCTATAACGGGCATCGATATTAGTACCCTGAAAAGCGCGATAAGCGAGTATAGTATTGCGGAATCCCTCGACAAAAACCTGGTTAATAGAGTAGCCAGGGAGCTTAAAGTAAGCGTGCCTAGCGAAAACATATACACGGGGGCCTATGAGTAGCGTAATTATCATACCATTATCTTATCCGCAATAAGAGAACTACTTGTATTTACAGTATTTGTTAGCGCCTCCTTTTAGACTATATGTTTTAAAGCCCTTCTCACGTAATATCTTGGCTGTGATATAGCTTCTAATGCCTGTTTCACAAAGTAATAATATAACCTTGTCTCTTGGTAATTTATTTGGATCAATCTCATCTAAAGGTATGGAGCCCTCAATAGGATTACTGTTTCTCTCTTCAACGCCTCTCATGTCTATAATTAATGAGTTCTCTGGGATAAAATCTACTTCTATATCAGATGGGGGAATGACGTCTTCTAAGTTTGCATCGAGTAGATCAAGTGATCTAAGTGATGATATTGCTTTATCAATAAGTGACAAATCTAGCTTACCAAGTTCCTCTAATATTTCCTCGGGCTTAGCTGCTGTTTCAACTCTTGATGGTGCTAGTGCACATGTTTCAGCTACCTTGGATGATATATCGTATAATCCAATCTTCCTTGATATTGATATTATCTCCTCTTTATCGAAGCCTAGAAGAGGCCTAAGCACTGGTTTACCCAGTTTTATAGCTTTATCTATAGCTACTAAGTTTCTTAGTGTTTGACTGGATGCTTGACCTATAGATTCTCCGGTTATTATCGCGTGGTAATTGTATGTATCAGCTATCCTCGAGGCCACCATGTACATCAATGATCTAAGTAATATTTGTCTAAGTCTCCACTTTGTCTTTTGAGATATCTCCACTAAGATATCTCTAAAATCAACGACGTAGAATTTAGGTCTATATCCATGTAGCCAATTCAATGCGAGCTCTTTGGCTACTTTTAATGCATAATAAGATGACTGAGTAGAGCCCATCACGTAGTGTAAAAAGTCTACTTGAACACCTCTCTTCGCTATTAACCATGAGGCAACGGGAGAATCAAATCCACCTGAGAATAAAACTAATGCATTGCCTTCGGTGCCTATTGGAAGGCCTCCCGGGCCTTTAATTACGTTGGTATATAGGTATGCATTGTTTCCTCTTACTTCTAGCTCTATTAAGACATCTGGGTTCTCTAAGTCAACGCCTGCAGCGTATGGTCTTAGCTGCGAGCCTATCTCTCTAGCTATATCTAATGATGTAAAGGCATGTGATCCGCTTCTCTTGACTTTCACTGCGAACTTTTTGTTCTCAACGATTTTCTTTGTGTTTTCCGATACCCATTTAGAGAGGTCGGTGATATCTTTGAACTCATATACCAGTACACATCCA